>NZ_NPJL01000081.1:0-24519 GCF_002251325.1 Prevotella sp. P4-67 | reverse complement strand
TATGGTGCCTTTGAACATTGTGAACAAATAACAAAAGTTACATTACCAAGTACAATAACAACTATTGGTGCTGGGGCTTTTGCTGGTTGTATTTAGATACCTCTAAACAACTATAAACAATGAAAAATATATAGAGATAAACCTTTGTATATCAACTACTTTTAGATTTTAACACTTCGGGCTTGCTTTTTGGTGGTTCTCAAAAATCCGCTTATCTTTGCAACGCATTTCTACCGCGGAGAATTTTGAGGGCTTTTATTTTGCCATCTCGTGGACAGAGTTGACAAAGGTTGACAAGAGTGGACAACAGTTGACAGATTAACGAGAGGGAAAAGAGTAAGGAAGTGACCTCATTTGAAGAACGTGACATCGTGGAATGGGTTGACAAGGATTGTCAATGATTGACGAAAGTTCACTCCGTGGCGGTTTGCAAGAAATTGATTGTAAAACCACATAAAAAGGAGTCAAATGAGAAAGACAAGAAAATGCGCCTTCTGTGGAAAGGAGTTCACTTGTAACAGCGGTTCGCAGAGGTATTGTTCAGAACATTGCGCCGAGGCGGCAAAGGCTCAGCGCAAGAAGAAACAACAGGACTTTTTGAAGGCAGTCCAGCCTGTTATAGACATCGCCAGCCAGGAGTATCTCACATTCTCCAAGGCTGCCATCCTCATGGGATGCTCCCGTCAGTACGTTTACAAGTTGGTAAACGAGGGTAAACTACCTGCATCACGAATCAGCAGCCGGATGGCATTCGTTCGCAAGGCAGACATCGAGAAGATGCTTGCAGGCAATCCTTATCATAGAGTCTTGCCAGGCACTCCAACAAACAAGCCGTGCAAAACTTCTTCTTCTCTTTCGTCGAGAAAGGACAAGAATCAGATTGACGAATCACCAATGAGACTTGTCGAACCACTTGAATACATCTCTGGCGAGGACGTTATGGCAACCTACAAGGTTAAGAAGTCATGGCTCTATGTTTCAGCCAAGAGAAACAACATACCTGTGTGCAAGATTGCAGGCAAAAACTATTATAGCCGAAAGCACATGGATGCACTCTTCGGAGTTTCCGCTGAGATAGAAGCCTTGACAGAATGGCTGACAACGAATGAGGCAGAATCCCTATATTCCACGACCAAGGAATCCTTGCGCACCCAAGCCTATCGCCGCCATATTCCCACCAAGCGAGAATATGGTAAGACCTACTATTCAAAGAAACATCTTGATGACATCTTCCGTCCCGACCTGAAGGCGAGTGATGCCTATTACACCACAGCCGAAGCTGCCGAGAAATACGGCATGACCAAGAGCAACATCTGCGTTATCGTCAAGACGAACAACCTCACGAAGGTGAAAGTCGGAGTGCAGAACCTCATCGTCAAGGAGGAACTAGACCGAATAATGGCAAGCAGACTGGCGCAATTCGGGGCATACAGGCTCCAATAACGCCCAATAATAGGCATCAACTGCGTGAAAGTACAATTATCCATGAGTTATGAAAGGGTAAGATGGCCACTCTTCTATCACGCAGTTACTTTGCACCCGCTATGAGACGCATAGTCTTCGATTATTAACAAAACAAATTTCATACAAGTATGAGTAACATTTGTAAGACAGTAACCTTGCGTACGCGTAAGATAAAGAAAGGTACGCAACTGAGCTTCTACCTAGACTACTACCCCGGCTACAGGGATGAGTCAACCATGAAGGTACAGAGACATGAGTCACTTGGCATCTACATCTTTGCCAAGCCCAAGAACCAGCGCGAGCGTGACTACAACGAGCGCATGACGGAGAAAGCCGAGGCACTGCGCTGCCGACGCTATGAGAGCATCGTGAACGAACGCTATGATTTCTTCGACCGAGAGAAGGAGAAAGGCAACTTCCTCGCATGGTTTAAGAAGAAGGCCGATGCCAGGAACACCAAATGGCAGAACGTCTATAAGCATTTCGAAACCTTCTGCGAAGGCAAATGCACCTTCGGGGAGATAGACGTTGACCTGTGCAACAAGTTCAAGGAGTACCTTTATACCGCTCCACAGACCATCCACAAGAAGCAGAGGCTGCACACCAACACAATTGCAGGCTACTGGTCAACCTTCCGTGCCGTTCTCCACACTGCCTACCGTGACCACAAGATCAAGGAGAATCCAAATGGCTTCCTTGACAGGATTGACACCATCCCTACGGAGAAGGAGCACCTCTCACAGCCGGAACTCGTAAAGCTTGCCAACACCGACTGCAAGGAACCTATATTGAAGAAAGCCTTTCTCTTCTCCTGCCTCACTGGACTCAGAAAGAGCGACGTCAAGGCATTGACATGGAAAAAGATTCAGCCATACGGTGACGGAGGCATGTATATCACTGTGCGTATGCAGAAGACTCAGCAGCTTGTGAACAACCCAGTCAGCGAAGAGGCTCTTGAACTCATTGGGTTCTATGATGGAGAACACGAACCCGATGCAAAAGTATTCCCCGACTTCAAGGACAAAATGACGGGCACCACCTTGAAGATTTGGTTGAAGGCAGCTGGCATCACCAAGCACATCACCTTCCATTGCGCCCGTCATACCTTCGGCTCCTTGCAGGTTGATGCAGGAACAGGAATCTACACCGTACAGCACATGCTCGGACACAAAAATGTGGAAACCACTCAGATTTATGCTAACATGGCTGATGAGAGCAAGCGCGAGTCGGTCAACCGCATCACGCTGAAACCAAAGATAACTCCACAACTGAAAGTCGTCGGTCAGGGCTAAACCAATTTGTTGGTTCTATTTCTTCGAGAAATGAAACCAATGATACTTTTTTCAGGTCACAAACATGGGAAAATGGGAACCAACACGATTGGCTCTCATTTTTCGTTATACCTTTGCCATGCAATCAAACAACGGAGAAAAAGGAGGAAAAGGCCGAATGTGAAAATCATACTCACTTCAAGTATGATTCACAAATAAACATAAAACACTGGCCTACAGACGAAAAGACGATACGTCATAAGCAAAATTCTTCTTAACTTTGCAGCGCATTTTCTGAAACAACGAACAATAACACATAAAGACAATGAAAATAGATTCACCATCTTCCATCACTTCACGTGAGGCATCCATCCGTCTCGAATGGATATCCACAAGAATACTGCCAGGGGTTGCAGTACTACTTCTTTCAATTCCGCTTTGCCAGTGGGCGGACTCAAATCTTCCCGATGGCATCGTTCCTGTATCTATCATCTACTTGATGATTGTAATAATCCTATGGTCAACGTACATGGCTGTGCAGTATGCTTTCGTGGGAATAGCGCAGACGCGGAAAGCCAAGGACAAGGTTACTATGGAGAATTGCAATCCTCACGAAGAAGATGGGCAAGCACCTGTTTTTCTTTTGGAGGCAATGCCTATTGTTGCTGAGTCAAATGGGACTGAGAGTGTCTGCGATGCTGAGGTGGTCGAGGAGATAGCTGAGAAGACAATAGCTACAGATTCCAAAGTCATATCGGAAGAAGCAAATCATCCCGACAATGAGCCATGCACTGTTGCTACTGCTTCTGCCAGCGCAACCTACCAGCAAGGTATTGATGACTTTTATCAGAGTCAGGCAGAAAGCCAGAAGAAGAAACTGGACACCATTCATGAATACCTTTTATACATCATGTCTCCATTTGTATATGAGGAAGACATGGACGAGTTCTGTACAGACCTGTTGAGATTCGCAACGGATCACAACTATCGCCCTGAAGTTGAGTGGAAGAGATTCAAGACCAAACTGAGTAGCTTCGATGTCCGTCATCTGGTATGGAATATTGCCACAAGATTGGGACTGGGTAAAGGCAAGGTTTACAGCAACGATGATTGCGCTTGTTATATTGAGCGTCGTTTTGCTTCATTGTGCGTAACGGTCTGTGGGGAGCCATTGTCGCATAGCACACTCAGGAACCTGACAGTCACATCCAACAGTGACCAGATACATTGTGACATCCAGGGAGAAGACGGATTGTTATTCCATATCCCTTCACAACTGGGCGTAGAGAAAGACAGAAGATAAACTTTCTCACCTCTCCTATATCAATACTTAGACATCACATATTGGAACCACATCAGTAACCTAACTTTGGTGTGGTCCTGATGTGCCTATGCCCTTTTGCGCTAAATCTTACCCCCAAAAAACAGCCGAAATCCCAATTGTCATTCATTACACCTACATGTTCGATATTGTCAAAATCCGCTTCAAAATCCCGTTTTATCCACGAATAACAGCCAAAAACAAGGCTCAACTGCGTGATTGTTTCGTGATGCACCTGTTATTAAAAAGTGGCTTGCCCTCCGATTCGTAACGGGGTTCCTTTGCAGCACGATTCCACTAAAGGGTCGTGTTGTCAAATGATAAAAGATCAAATTACGTTCAATGACCTTCCACAGGTCATCGCCGAACTTCGGGATGAAGTATCGGGCATGAAGGCGTTACTGCTGAACCTTCAGAACAGACCAACTCAGCAGAGAGAGAACAGACACCGCCCTGTCACGCCAGAGCAGGTTGCCGAGTACACCAACATTCCCCTTGCGACCATCTATCAGAAACTCGCAAACAGGGAAATTCCTGGCTCCAAACCCGGTAAGCGATGGGTCATCTATCTTGACGAGATAGACAAGTGGCTGGAGGCGAACCGCAAGAATCCCATTCCTCTGACGGATGAGGAGCAGAACGCTGCCATCCTTGCATCGCACAAACGCAAGCCGAACAAGTCCAGTTGGAACGATGAAGGTTTAGCTCGACGAAGTCAACCTATTGCAAAACCATTTGACGGGGATAAAATCTAAAATCAAGCAATTATGAACAAGCAAAAAATTCATTACTGCTTCATTCTGTCCGAGGAACAGATGAAGTATCTACGCAGCAAGAAGTACAAGATGACACACTTCTCCCAGATACCATACTATAAGCCAGCAGGCAAACTGATCTTTTTTGAGAAGAGTGCCTTGCTCGACTGGATGCGTAACGTGAAGGTGAAGTCCGGGGATGAGATAAGGGAGGAAGCTGCCTTGCACCTCTCTGGTCTCAGCGTTCCTCGTTCTGAAAGAGCCCATGTATAACCATATATAAATATGTATGCCTATGGAGAACTCTCATTCTGAAACACGGCTCATCCTTTCCCTGTCGCTTCAGGACATTGACAATCTTGCCAAAGACCTGAAGCCAAGACAGAGGATGTTCCGTTTCTTCTCACTACTCCGTCATGCCGCAGAAACCGATGGCACGCAGACAAAGCGTAGCATCGACTACAGCGTACAAACGGGACAGGTAGGTGCTTAGCATTCCGAACTTGCCAGAGAATGGAACTGCAACCGCAGTACGGTCACCCGTTTCCTGAAGGAACTGGAGGCCGATGGACTCGTCAAGGTAAGCACGGGCAATGTATCGTCCCTGACAGACATCAAGTGTCTGCTTGGCTGGCAGCATGATAACGAGGTAACGCCGAACCTGTCGAGTGACAACGAACTTGTTTATCAACTAATCATCTGAACAACTATGGGAAAGATTGTATTATACACTAACGTAAAAGGAGGCGTAGGCAAGACAACCCTTTGTGGTATCTTTGCCACCTACCTTGCTAACAGCGGCAGAATCATTGCCGTAGTCGATGCCGACCTTCAGCAGTCCCTGTTCCGTCATCGTAAGCGTGACCTACAGCAGGATCCCGATGCCTCTCTGCCCTGGGAGATAAACACGCTCAGGGACAGGGCTCCTGAAGAGGTGGCAATAATCATGGAGGGCTTGAAGCAGTTGCCTTACGATGTCATCATTGACTGTCCGGGCAACCTCGTTGACCCGAACCTCGAAGTCATCTATTCCAATGCAGATATTGCAGTGGTGCCTATTCACTATGACAGCGACACCCTAGATGCCACGCAGATGTTCTGTGAGACATTCAAGGATCACTTCGGTGCGAAGATGTTCTTCGTCCCAAATGGCATTGTTTCAGTCGAGGAAAGGCGTGAACACCTCCAGCAGGAAAGAGATAAGGCCATTGAGCAGCTGAAGGCTTATGGCACAGTAACCCCACGAATAAAGCGAAGCGTGGTCATTAGCGACTACAATACGCTGCTTCCGCTGACTATCTATCAAAGGAATGCAGTCAAGTATGCCTTTGAACCCATTATCAATGAATTGCAGGAAGGAGGTGATGTATGATGGAAGCAGACAATACTTTCAGTGGCATCTTCGGCAATAAGCTTTCAACACCACAGAAGCCAGAGGCTCTGGCAAAGCAGGAAGATACACCTGTCATCATAGAGCAAACAATAACTGCCCCCACTGAAGACTCTGGACAAAAGACCATAAAAGAAGAGCATGAATCAAATGCAGCGGAGAAGACTGTTCACAAGCGTGGGCGCAGGAGGAAGGGTTATGACAGTACCGATGGCTCGACCGCCGATAAGGCCGGACACTTCTCTTGCATCTGTGACAAAGACCTCATAGCAAAGGTCAGGGCTATCGCCTGGCAGGAGCACTTGACCGTCAGGGCGGTCGTTGAAAGTATGTTCACCAAGTGCATCGCCAAGTACGAGAAGAAACGTGGCCCTATCCAGATTGAACCCCATCAGCAGTCTGAAGAACTCTTCTGACTGTAACACCGTTTATCCTTTTGTGCAGACACCGAACTGAATGTTGTTCCGTGTCTGCTTTTTTTGTATAGCCATATAACGATGGCATACCTATACACTATGGAAGAATATAAGCCTATAGGCATATGCACATCCACAACGTATAGGGGTATATCCAGTATTAGCATATCCCAAGTATAGCTAATTATCCGTATAGTGTTATAGCGTGTATAAGGATATACTGTGTATAGGTGTATAGGTGTATAGTTTGTACAGTCTTATAGGAGATATTGGCATATATGGTTATACAGGGTATATATGTATAGGGTTATAGCATGTATGAATGTACAGGGATATAGGCATATAGCTTTACATTTGGCACGACGGCTTTGCAATGTATAGCCTTATATAGATATACGGTTATACATTAGCGGAGTTTCTGCAATCTCTTTTGTGGCTGCCATTTGTATAACTCTATATTGAGTATAGCCCTATAGGTGATATTCAAATCAAAGGCAAGAGTCGCAATGTTTGGTATTTTGCAGATGTGGTTAAATGCGCAGCAAATCTTGTTATGCCAATGGGCTGGAAATGCACGGCAGATTTCTCGGCACTAAACTATCCCATATGCTCATTTTCCTTTTCCCTTCTTTCAAAGATTTGCGACAGTAGGCCGTCGGAAATGTCCTCGCCTTGAAACCGATGCGATGTCTTATCATTCAGGCAGCCGAAGCCACAGAAGCCTCAGAAATGCCCAAATTCGGGTTTTCGCCATCCCAGAGGTGTGATTACCCACGAAAGGATTTTGACGCTTCCTAAAGCCATTTTCGAGTCTTTGTAGAGGCTTACACGCTGGCTAGGCCATCCGTCCACACCTGTATAGTCATTTTTCACACCTACGGGCACTGGGCTTGCCCATGTGCCACATTTTTACAGTATCGGGAAGCTCACTACCCGTTCCGATTTTCATCGGACGGAGATTTGACCAGATAATTCTGCAAGCAGAGGTCATGGAATCTGGCATGAAGGTGTTCCCACACATGGTCGGCCATGAATGGCAGCGATTAATCTCTGGCAATTTTATCCAGTCAGTCTAATCGGCTTGCCGATGCCACTTTTTCAAAGTCATGGGAAGCCTAATTCCCCAATCCTCCTTCGGGACTTGGAAGACAGACCAGATAAAATTGCAAGCAATGGGGTTTGTAGTGACTATGAAAACTCTTCAAGCGACTGTCATCTGCACGAATGAAATCTGGTAGCAAGATGATACCAGGGCAACTTCTTTCCCATACTTCAAACGAGCTTGCTCCGCGCAGCAGAATCTGTACTCCCGAACCGAGTTAATTTCTGTTAACTCTTATTAGGCTTAGCGTTTTTTCAAAACACTGTTCGACGCAAGCGTCGCATGATGATAAAATCCGCAGCATTTTTACGTGGCTTACGAGAGTCGTTTCCGACACGTCGGAGCTCGCTCCGTTAGCCATTCGACGGTAAGGATGGGTAGCCTAATACCCCTACCTACTATCGATGTCGGGGAAACTAGCCAGATAAAACAGCAAGCTTGTAGGGTTACTATGACTTTGATGGTTCTTCGAAACACGGTATTCAAAATGATAAATATCTGGCAACATCATGCCTGGACAGATATGCAGAAGAGGCTTGCCTCTGTCCACTCAAAAGTAAGGAGGGGCAGCCTAATACCCCAGCCATCTATCGATGTAAGGGGAACTGACCAGATAAATAAGCAAGCAATTAGGGTATGAATATGACATCAATAAAGGTAAAGTTCAGGCCATCCACGGTGGATGGCAAGGAGGGAGGTCTCTATTTTCAGATCATCCACAACCGAGTAGTCCGTCAACTGAATACTGATTACAAGGTTTTTGCAGAGGAATGGGATGCTGAGTCTGAAAGCGTTATCGTAAGTGGTAACCGCTCAAACCTCTTGTTGGGTATTCAAGAACGTCTGGCATGGGATGTGTCCCGTCTTGAAAAGGTCGTCCGCTCGTTGGAAACGGAACGTCGTCGCTTCACGGCAGACGACGTGATCACCATGTTCCATAAACTGACCAAGGAGTCCTCCCTCTTTACCTTTATGCATGGTGTCATAGCTCAACTGAAACAGTTGGGTAAAGTACGCACGTCCGAGACCTATACTGCCACACTTAATAGCTTTATGACATTCCGAGACGAGCAGGATGTTCCACTTGACGACATCAATTCTGACATGATGCTCATGTATGAAGCCCACCTGAAAGCTAGAGGTGTTCGCATGAATACCATATCGTTCTATATGCGTAACCTTCGGGCTGTCTATAATCGTGCAGTTGAAAAAGGATTAACACCGCAGAACAATCCCTTTCGTCATGCCTATACAGGAGTGGATAAGACGGTGAAACGAGCTATACCTATCAAGGCTATTAAAGCCCTAAAGGTGTTAGACTTATCCACGAAACCTTCATTGGACTTCGCTCGTGATATGTTTATGTTCAGCTTTTACACAAGAGGAATGTCCTTTGTGGATATGTCATACCTCAGAAAGACAGACATACAAAATGGTATTCTGACCTATCGAAGACGAAAGACAGGTCAGGAACTGACCATCAAATGGGGGAAGTGTATGGCTGAAATCATTGCCAAATACCCTGAAAACAAAACAGACTTTCTACTCCCTATCATCAAAGAGCAAGGCAATGAGCGGAGGCAATCTGACAATGCCCTGCATCTGGTCAACTATCGCTTAAAGGAACTTTCCACGATGCTGAAACTCCAGCGACCACTCACCATGTATGTGGCTCGTCACTCATGGGCGAGTGCAGCCAAGGCGGAAAATGTGCCTCTATCTGTCATCAGCGAAGGAATGGGACATGACTCTGAGGCAACCACACAGATTTACCTTGCGTCATTAGAAACGTCGGTGGTCGATAAAGCAAACAAGATGATATTGGGATTGCTGTAAATAAGGATTTGTTTAGCAAAATTCTCAATCTCTTTCTAAGAGACGTAGAATATTAGAAACACCTGTAAATACGACAATTCTGACAGTTTTGTTTGCCAATTTGCTAAACAAAGTGAAATAATGAGCGTCAAAATGCAATTTTTTATATAATAAGGTGGAATTTGCAAAAAAAAATGTACCTTTGTACCCAAATATCCATCTCTTAGAAAGAGACGAACGTATTATACTCGACAGAGACCATGTTACTAAAAGGCTAATAACATTTTACAATATAATGATAACAAAATGTCCAAAATGCAATGTTCCCGTACAAATAAATGAGAAGGCATATTCGGGAATAGTGAATCTTGATTATGTTTGTCCTGTCTGTGGAAATCGATTCACAATTCAACTAAACAATCAGCTAGGCGGACAGACTAGACAGCCTGTGCAACCCGATGCTACCACCCCAAATTATCAACAGTCACCTTATCAGGCTACTCCTGAACAACAATATGCCCAAGCAAGCACAAGCCAAGTGCAAAGCCCATTGTTAGAAGAAGCGCCAACCAAGCGTTCTATTCTCATATGGGTTGTGCCACTAATTGTGTTACTTATATGCGCAGGAATAGGAGGATGGTTCTATTACCAAAAAGTATATTTACCAGAGAAGATAGACAGGGAAGCGCCTAGGTATTATACTATTGCAAATGCAACAAATATCAGAACGTCAAAATCATCTGGAGGGGATTTTAATAAGATAGGCTCTGTACCATTTGGTAGTGAACTTATTACCTACAGTTATGATGCAGATTGGAGCGAGGTGAAAGACGCTAATGGAAATAGAGGCTTTATTGCTTCAAATTTCATTGTTGAGAAATCCGACTTTTATAGATTGAATAGCATATTTGGAGATGCTTCATCCCGAGATATAATTGAAACTGTAAAATGTAGAAGAGCATTATTAAACTATTTTAAAGAGCATAATTATATTGGTAAAATAGCACAAAGCGACTTACCAAATATTGTACCACAAGTACAACCAAATTCCCAGAATCAATGGCAGGTGTTTACAAGAGCTAAAGGCGTAAAGCCTAATAGTGTATATTTTTCACGCGTGACTAATTCTGCATCAAAATTCACAGACTTTGCTGTGGTCATTACAAATATTAGCACACAAGATAAACGACTTCTATTATTCACTTTTGCAGACGATGAATCTTCATCCTTAGTTTATGAAGAGGAAACATCAGCAAGCTATATAGAGAATATTTACAATTACGGCAATGGAAATTATGGAGTAGCTTATTATTATGCATATTAATCACAGACAGAAGAAAAAACATAATTGGGCTTTAATTTTACTCTATACGGTGTCCTTCCTAATACCAATTGGAGGGCTTGCTGCTCTATACCTTTATTATAATGGGGAACTACAGAAAATCCCGGAGGCTAAAATTGTAGTAATTTCCAAGCAAGATATGAAACTACGAGTATATGACTATAAGGGTAATAAGGTTGTAGAGTACGGAATTGCATGTGGAAAAAACTATGGCCAAAAATATAAAGTTGGTGATATGAAAACGCCTGAAGGAATGTTTTATGTATCTGGCATAGAAGATGCTTCTGGCAGAACCCATGATTTTGGCGATGGAAGAGGTGCAATCCCTGGCGCTTATGGACCGTATTTTATCCGTTTGGATACTCCTGGTCACAAAGGTATTGGTATTCATGGTACTCATGATCCAGAGTCTATTGGTACTCGAGCCACAGAAGGATGTATTCGTCTTCACAATGAAGATGTAGCCGAGCTCGCTCATCTAATTTACCCTGGAACAATGGTAATTGTTACATCGTCATTCCTTGATTACGAGCAAGAAACAGTAGCTGCAAAGGGTAAAAACGAAACTATAGATAAAAATAAAGAGCAGAAAAATAAGGAGAAAGACAATGTCGTAACTGTTGATAAAACAGCAGACCCATTATTAGAACCCCAAGGAAACATAATCGATAACTACGAATAAGATGGAATACTCATTAATAGCAAATTCCGGAATACAGTTATACACATTCCCATTTGAGATTGATTTAAATAGCAATTTCAAACAATGGTTCCATGAATGGTATGATAAAGAGGAAGGTGTACATAAGCTTGATCTAGTGGAAAGAGTGAAGAGCGATGAAGGTTTCTTTTTCTACAACAAAAAGGAATTGATAGATAAGGGATACATGACCGCATTCGAAACCAAACAGGTTGTTAACCCTGAGGAAGTTCGAGAAGATGGTATCGTGCATCCTCTCGCAGGAAACATTGAGAGCACAGAGGATATGCAAGAAGAGATATACTCGATGTCGTTTACCGACAAGCAATGTAAGCTTTCATTTTATGAGAATCAATGGATTCCACTTCCATATTTCCGCAGAAGGGTTCCTGCCCTAAGATTTGATTTCGGAGCATTCAATTGGGTTCGTGTGAAAATCATTCCACAAGACAGTCAAAATAGCAAGCTCAACTACATTGCTTTATTGGCTATTGACACGAGAATGAATTATGAGGCTACACAACTACAAGAAACGCCTGTATTTCCTGATAATTTCCAAAACGAACTAACGTTCCAGGTGTGTTCGGACGAGATGTTACTAATGGATTATTGTTCTGAGGCAACCGAACAATGCAGTTATATAAATGAGTATCTCCGTAAGTTAGTCCATCCAGATGCTCGTTCAATTTCAAAGATTAAAGGAGAGAAACATAAGATGTCCTATATTGCCACCTATTTTTTGCTTGTTAACTATCTGGCTTCAAAGGATGTCTTTCCAACCCTAAAGTTATACAAAGATGAGAACGTAATTGTAAAAGATGTTGACATGTTCATTGATATCGGTAACTCTCGCACCACATCAATATTGGTTGAAGATGCACAAAATGGTGATTTCACTAAAGTACCCTTGCTGAGTCTTACTGATTTGTCTTCTAGCGTTGAACTTACCGAGGACGGTCCTCGCATAAAACGTTATGATCATCCCTTCGATATGCGTTTAGTATTCCGCAAAGCGAATTTTGGAGAAATTGGACCACGTGATAGCCGTCAATTCGTATATCCATCTATCGTACGATTAGGTAAAGAGGCCAACGATTTGATTCATAAGTCTACAGAGGAATTTTCACCAGAAACGTTATTTACATATTCCAGTCCTAAGAGATATTTGTGGGATAAAGAGGCAGCACATCAAGAATGGCAATTTCTTGTCCTTAATGGTGAAGAACAAAATCCTATTCTCGAGTTAAACGGTATTACGAATCAGCTTAACAGTAATGGAACTGTCGATCCTGATGGAATAGGTGGTGGAAAACATACCTATTCGCGTAGTTCCCTCATGACATTTGGATTTTTAGAGATCCTCTCTCAAGCCCGAATGCAAATCAACAGTGAAGATTATCGAAAGTTCCATGGTGAGATAAATACACCTAGAAGAATAAAGCGACTAATCGTGACCTGTCCTATTACGATGTCACAATATGAACGAGAGACATTAATCAGATGTGTGAACGGGGCAGTTAAATTATTAGCTAATTTTGAAAAATCAAGCCTTACTACTGATCTGCAAACCGAAAAATTCAATATCGAAGTAATACCATCTTATCGAAAAGAAGGCAAGAATGTTTGGTATTATGATGAAGCTACATGCTCACAATTAGTATACCTCTATGGAGAGATAGGGCATAAGTTCAAAGGTAATAGCAAAGAATTCATTAACCTTTATGGCAAAAAAGACAGTAATGGTAGAACATCATTTACAGTAGGATCACTCGATATAGGTGCAGGCACCTCCGACTTAATGATAAATCAGTATCATCTACAAGAAGGTCAGGATTCCGTAATTATTCCTTGCCCCTTATTCTACGACAGTTATTACTATGCAGGTGATGATATGTTACAAGATTTAATCCGCGAGATTTTATTATCAGGAGATTTCTCGGCTCTTGTTAGCCAAATAGGTAATGACAATCATGGACAACAGATGATTAAAGATTTCTTTGGGCACAACTATAATGGTCAGTCTATTTCACAAAGAATCCTAAGAAGAGACTTCAATATCCAGGTATTGATGCCTCTGGCTTGTCATTTCCTTGAATTGCTACGTACAAAGAGTCATGATTGTTCTGTACTCTTTTCGGATGTTTTCGAAGATGAGGAACCAAACGAGAAAGTACTTAAAGGATTTAGGGATTTCTTTGGTTTTAATTTCCAAGATCTAGAATGGAAATATAATAGTGAGGTTGTTACAAATATTGTGATGAAGTCTTTCGACGCATTAGTCAAGAAGATATCTGCTATTATGTACACATACAATTGTGATATTATTGTATTATCTGGGCGCCCTGCTACCCTACCTCCTCTTAAAGATCTGTTTATGAAGTATTATGCAGTAGCCCCCAATCGCCTGATACAGTTGTCTAGCTATTATGTAGGAGACTGGTATCCCTTCGGAAATAATACAGGCTATATACGTAATCCAAAGACAGTAGTGGCTGTAGGTGCAATGATTGGTTTTTATTCTTCAGATCTTATACAATTCTCTAATTTCAAATTAGACAAAAGCGAATTAAACAAATTGCAATCTACGATTAATTATATAGAAACCCCTGATTCTGTTTTGCTCAATACGCAATACTGCCTTACTCCTGTTCAAAATAGAGGAGAAATACTCGTTAAACAGCTACCTGCCTATCTCAAAATCAGACATGAAAACTTTGACAGTTATCCTAGTAGGCCACTCTATGAAATAGACTACGATTTCGGAAGTATCAGAAATCGCATGCGCAGACAGAACGAAGATAGCAACCCGAATATGACAGAAGAGGCATTATCTAATCTTGCAAATGGCGAAATAAGCCGTCTCAAACGTTTACTACCTTATAGAGTCATTCTTACCAGAGACCCTGGAGAAAAAGAAGAAATTCATATCGAACAAATTATTGACAATCAAGAAAACGATGTGACCGAAACAAACATACGCCTTAGCGTTCAAAGCTTAGGGCCGACAGATTGTTATTGGTTGGATTCTGGTATTTTTGATCTCTAAACAATTACAATTATGCAAAACGATATTTCTATACAAGATATAAATCATTTGCTTCATGTTGTTGAACAGTCGATTAAATGGGCCAATACTCATGAAGAGAACTCTTTCCCTTTTTCAGCATTTAAGGAGAAAAGGCGTGAACTAAAGAAGATTAAGTTTGCACTCGAGGAGAAGTGTTCTGCTGCAGCTTATGGTGAAAGTCAGAATGGTAAGTCATATCTGATAAGCAGTCTGCTTTCTTACGAAGGTGAAGCGCTTACCATTTCTGGTGGTATTGGGGGGAAGTTGTATAGCTTCATCGATGATATCAACCCGAGTGGTGGCAATACTTCCAAGAAAGAATCAACTGGTGTCATCACTCGATTCACTGTTCGCCCTGACGATTCACCAGCAGCTCATGACAAAGTAAAAGTTCGTTTGTTAACAGTTGCTGACATTGTATCGCTGCTTGCAGACTCATATTATAAAGATGTGAAGATCAATGCTGCCGATTTGCTACAGACAGACGACATTAATAGCAGTCTTGAAAAACTGTTACCAACTATTATTGACAAGTCTTATCAACAAGATTATATTGATGAAGATGACATCTATACGATTCATCAATTTCTTGACACATCAATAGGTAGCAGTTCAGCTAATGTGTATGGATCTAAGTTCTGCGCCTTAGTCGCACCAAAAATTAGGCAAATCTCACCGAGCAACTGGAGCAAAGTTTTCAGTATGCTTTGGAACAACAACCCGTCAATCACGTCTTTATTTGACCGGTTGATTTCTGATTATATGAAGTTGAAATTCAATCAAGTAGTATATGTTGACTTTGCTGCCATTTTGCGACAAAAGGGTACAATTCTTGATATTACATGGCTGGATTACTTGTTTAATGATAGTACAGTTGAAATCAACTCCAATTACGATCAACTCTGTGATGTTTATGATGAACAAAATCATCTACTATTCAGCGGATTTTCTAAGGCTTCATTTTCTGCACTCGTAGCAGAACTTACCTTAGTTTTACCAGAATCTACTACGACAAAGCGAACATTTCTTAAAGACTTCGATTTGTTAGATTTCCCTGGTGCACGCCATAGAATGAAACTGCCCGAAGCAAGTATACAAACCGAACTTTCTATGATGTTGCGTCGTGGTAAGGTTTCTTATTTGTTCGACAAATATTCAGATTCACTTAGAATCAATTCCATTCTGTTTTGCCAAAACATGGACAAGCCCGAAAGTGAATTAGGTGAGGTGTTGAACGATTGGATAAACAAGAATATCGGTAAAACACCTGAAGAACGGGCAGAGCATATTAAGCACACTAATTACACTTCTCCATTCTTTATTATATCTACATTTTTTAACTGTGATTTACAGCGAACTAAGGAAACACCTTTGTTTACTCAGACTGTACCATTATCTGAAAGATGGAAAACTAGATTTGAGAATCATCTCAGCAACGAGGTTATTAAACCGAGTATTTATCAGTGGTTCGAAAAGTGGGTACCCGTTGGATCAGGTTTTGAGTCGGAATCATTTCAAAACATATTCATGTTGAGAGATTACTTCTGGTCATCAAATCAGCAAGTGTTTAAGGGATACGAACCTGGAGTTAGTGGAGAAACGGAAATAATAATGCATCCTGAATATCCCAATTATATGGAGGATTTAAAGCAATCATTTATTACGTTTCCATTTGTTAAGCAGCATTTTAGAAATCCAGAAAAATCATGGAACGAAGCTGCCTCTCTTAATCATGACGGTTCACAAGCAATTATTCAGTCTTTAGAAAGAATTGCAGTGGTGATTGATGATGCTCGATGTCAAAAGTATCATCAAGAGGTTAGAATAATCAGAGATCAATTACTTGAGTCTTTACTTCGACATTATATCTCTGGTGAAGAAACAGATAAGCGTGAATCCATCAAGCGTACTGCAGGTGAGATCAAGTTTGGACTTGACATGCTTTCACCTTCGTCATTTGGCATGCTCATCAATAATTTTATGGTCAGTGCTCATGATATTCGCTTTCTTGCCACCGACATTGTACTCCATAAAAAAGAATTGCCACAAGACTTTACTCTTATAAATGTTTTGCGTCTGAATGCAGGTATCAACCCTTCTGATGGCAAAGAGATAAACTTGAAAAAACTATGTGATTATTATCATACTGATGAGCATATGCTTCGTAATGGTCTGAAGATGCAAAACATTAATCTGGATGATGTCATATCCGGACAAAATGAAACGATGACTACAGAGGCTGATATTCTTGCAAGAAACATTTCTGTTTACTGGTTAGAATTTATAGATGCTGCTGCTTACAATCTAAGCAAGCGCCTTATTCATTCTGATAGAATTGCATTTATGTATGGCGTATTGTATAAGAGATTTTGCTTGCAACAAGTCATTGCGAACAAAATTCAAGAATATGCAAATACGATTGAAGATAGAGATGTACTCTCAAATATTATTACAGATTCAATATCATTGCTACTTAATGACTTTGTGACATCTGTTGGTACGAAACTTATGACATCCGAGGATAAACAGAAATCACTGAATAATGCAGAAGAACTACACATCCAAGTTGATATACAAGACGATCAGCGACAGGAAGTTCCCAATCTAAAAGAAACTATGGAGGCATTCGAGAAATCTGTCGAAACACTCAGGTTTCAGGCTTTCGATCAAAACAGTCAAAACCTTTTACGTAAACTTCCATTATGGGATAATTTCAAAAGATGGGAGAATTTACTCATCATGGGGCTGATGCTGACAAGCGATGTGATTGAAATAGACGAAGCAGCCAACAAAGAAATGGAGATTATTATTGATGAATGTAAGTCGGTTTTAAATTAAGGTGTATGGTTCGATTTATAGATAAAAAGCCATTGTGTACTACCCAATTAAAGAATTTCTGTGAGATTCAAGGTATTGGCAATGATCCAATCTACATGCGATTTAGCAGTGTAGATAGTATAATCCTGCGATATATACCAGAGGAATATCAGCACTTTCTAGCCCGTCCAGATTATTCACCCGAAGACGATGCTATTGTATGGTTTGCTCCAGAATGGACAGATACACCTAGACGATTAAACGATCTCTATGGTATAGAAAAAGAAAAATATGAGCGCATTTATGAATCTACCTTCAATTGTTACAACCAATTAAAATCTAAAATCCATGGCGAGGCTTTGGGCATTCTTAATGCAGCCATTAAGTTTGTAGATAAAAAATTTACCTTTTGCTATGACAATAAGGTGGTTTGTGTAGCATGGGGCATGAAACTCAGAGATAGTATATACGATGCAAAGGGAAGTGTCGTTTATAACTTTTCTCAAACTAAAGGATACTCAATTATTTTTGACCCAGGAGAAGGCGGAGACCTCGCAGAACCTAATGATAGAATTATCCGCAGAAAAGAAAAGGCAGAATTAGTAACAGCAGACATACCAAAATTGATTCCCAAACCAGGGTATCAATTCCTTGGGTGGATCCCTCAAGTACAGGGTACAATCGTTACATCCGATTTGATTTTTCATGCTCAGTATCGTCAAGACGCAATAGATCCTATAGCAGGTCCAGCGGTAGAAGAACCACAGGTAGTACCTACTCATACACTACGTTTCTTATCTGATGATAATTGTCAATTCGAAGGGCAAACCGAAATGAAGGTAGAAGACGGCTATCAACTATCGGAGAGCGACTACCCGCATGTTGTTCCTAACAACGGCTATGAATTTGATTGTTGGGATCCATTCTTTGTTGGCCCCGTTCATTCTGATATGAAATTCCAAGTTCGGACTAGACAAAAGTTCTTTGATGTAAACTTCCAACCAGGAAGATTTGGCAGTTTAAAAGGTGTGTCTCCGATTATGGTACCTGCAGGTAGTAGACTTTCGCAAGAACACATCCCACAGGTAATCGCTATTTCTGGTTATCTTTTTTCTGGTTGGAATGTAGAACCATTAAACTACACAGTATCTGATAACTGCACTTTTACTGCCACTTATTATCACATCCCATGGTGGCGACGCTTCTTCATATGGTTTGACACTTTTGGCTGTTTAAAGTGGCTTTTGCTCCTACTGGCCTTCCTTCTGCTTTCATGGCTTTTCTCGTGGATATTTCCTGGTTGTCATAGTCTTCGTTGGAACCATTGGTATCATCCTGTAGATGTAACAGATAATTCTTTGTATGTTGTATCAGAGCCAACAGATACAATATACATTCCAAAGACCATTTATGGACAAGAATATATACAATCTTATGATACTGTTGCTGACCCTTCAGACATTCGAGATCAAGTTCAGAACCGTGGAGGAAACATCAATGCATTTATGCGTTTTTCTATAATATGGAATCAAAATCAAGACGATATCGTAGATTTAGATGCACATGCCGTTCAGCCAGATAAGAAAGAGATTTACTATGGTAGTTATCGTAGCAAACCAACATCTATGTCTGGCCAACTTGACGTAGATGATATTCGACCTAATCACACTGGTGTGGAAAATATTGTATGGACAGATCCATCAAAGATGAAGGATGGTACCTACACGCTGTTCATCCGCAATTATGATGGGGGAGATAATCATGGAGCAAAAGCCGAAGTCGCTTTCAATGGTAAACTATGGCATTACACTATCGACAAACCTATCATCAAAGGTGAAGATATTCCTATTGCTCAAATTAAGATTTATAACAATGGACATAATTTCTTTGTTCACCATTCAAAATATCTTGATTCTGATGAACGAAATAATAACTGAGAAAATATATAATTATGCCTAAGAAAATAGCAATTTTAAATAATGTAACAGAGTATTCCCCTGCTGATTTGGCTTCCTACATTCAGCAAGGCATAGTTACGCTCGATGAACTTTGTAATAGCACCGATGGCGATTTTACTGCTAAAATGAAATTAGATGTGGAGGAAATTCTCGCTGGTAGTGAGGATGCTGATTTCAAACGTGTAATGAAATCCGAATCCATTTACGACCTACAAGAATTTCTCAATAAGTACCCCATGGGTAAACCAGAGCATCTAGAAGCTGTCAGAATCAAAAAAGATAAACTTGAGGCAAAGCCTATCTATGCGGTACCCCCAATTGCTCCTGAGTTTGAGGATGGTTCTGATGAAAACGAATGGATTAATATAAAGAACTCTGACGATATCAATCTTTTTCTTCAATTCAAGGAGAAATATCCTAATAGTAAATACACTTTTGAAGTAAACAAGGCTATTACCCAAATTAAGAATAGTGAAGCGACTCAAAAGAAGTCTACAGCTATCCTTAAAGCGCTTATTCAGCAAGCCAATAGCGCAGATGAGGTTAGTCGAACGATTGTTAAGTTGGTCAGAAATGAGACAATCTCAATCCAAACACTTATTGATCTCATTAGTAAGGACCATAATCTTTTGTCATCTGTAGCATGCTGCAATATTATAGAACAAGGAATACTTAACCGTACAGACTTGTCTAAATGTGGTATAGCTGATGATTTTATCAATAAGATGCTAGGCAAAGCCCCTTCAATAACATTTGATCCTGCACGTCCATTATTCTCTATTGCTGAACCATGTACGGAGGTGTATTTTTGGGGCATTCCTTCATCAGGAAAAACTTGTGCCTTAGGTGCAATTCTTAGTACAGCCAAAAGCGGATTGAATTCAAGAAGCATGATACCAGACAACAATTGTCAGGGCTTTGGATACATGAACCGTTTGTCCTCTGTATTCTCTTCTGGAAAGGTTTGTCGTTTGCCTGGTGGCACCCCTGTTGCTTCTACTTACGAAATGCGTTTCGAATTAGAGGATCAAGAGAATGCTATTCATGATCTTGCATGCATCGATCTTGCAGGAGAACTGTTTACATGTATGTTTATGAAGGATGCTGGTGAGGAATTACGTGAGGATCAAGAACAAGCTTTAGGCACACTTCATAATATCTTACTCAACAATCGTTCAAACAATCGAAAGATTCATTTTTTTGTAATTGAGTATGGTGCAGAAAACAGAATATATAATGGTCTTCCCCAATCAGAATACCTCAATTCTGCAGCAGTTCATCTCAACAATATGGGGTTGTTTAATGACAACACTGATGCAATCTACGTATTAATTTCTAAGGTTGATAAGGCCAAATATGAAGGGTCACTCGATCAGCACCTCATGAAATACATGACCAAGAACTATCTTGGCTTCTACAATAATCTCCTGCGTATTGCAAAAGAAAACAATATCAATAGAGGTAAGATCAGTATTGTCCCATTCACTATTGGCGACGTATGCTTCAAGGATTACTGCCGTTTTGAGACATCTTCTGCATCAAAAATGGTTGAATTGTTGATGCATTATTCATATACCCGCAGAAAGGGATTTTTTAATAAGATATTTGACTTGTTTAGGTAATCATGAGTAAGATAGAATTATTAGTTCAGAAAGCACAAGGTGGCTTGAGAGATATTTATATCACCAACAAAGGCGAATGGTATCGTAAAACATATGATATGCGCAACCACATCAGCAAGTTGCATTTAGGCAATTTGTTTTATGTGCTCAATTCTAATCCACTAGGGACATTCTTCACAATTGTACGCCCGTTGGATGTAGGGCGAAGTGGCGACTATGAAGCTGCATGGATTTTTATTCCATCTACTATATCTGTATTAGCTGATGATTTGATAAAGATAGTGTCTTTAGCCCAGCAAGATATTTTAAATGGAACAGAGCAATTTGACAATCTGTCCCCACTACTCGGTAACGTGTATCCCGATTTGCAATATATCGACTATAATCCTGTTCAGCAGACACATGCATTGGCTTATCGTTTGTATGGACAAAATACTGACTATGTTTACTTGGGAAGTCTACTACAGAAAGGAATAGACCAATCTTACTATAAGAAATATCAGGCTGTATTTTTCTTTGATTTCGCTACGAGAAACTCCATTCCGTCACAGATTATTTCTCAAATGGCTGATCTGTCTAAGATGGGCTTTGAACAACCGGCGTTTTTGTTTCCTCCACAGCATGAATTACCCAATGGTATTCAGGCTTTCTTGGGGCAATCTCCTTTCAATTCAATGCCCATTAAGGTCGCTTTAGGTACCAATGTTCAATTACAATTGCTTAGGCCTGGCTTCGAAGATATTGTTACCACCATCAGGGTGAACCAGCCTCGTCAGATTTTGAACTTACAAGGTGAAATACCGTGGGAGAAACAAATCACAAGGAAAAAATTCCGAGTATCTATAAAGGGCCGTGAAGTTAACCAGTACCAGATATATGTAAATGGTATTCTTCTTTTGGAAGATCATCCTATTTCTATTCCTGAACGTCAAGCAAAATCAGCTAGAATAGAGATTAAGAAAAGTGGTTGTGTCCCATATACAGGCATGCACGATTTGTCTTCTGACGCTCCAATCTTTCTTAATCTTACAGAGAGAGTTCATGTTCGCCCAGGAGGATATGGGAATGAGGGCAGTAAACCATTCTATGCTAACTGGAAGTTTATTCTAGGTGCAGCATTTTATACATTGCTAATTCTTTGTCTTGGTATTTCTATCGGAACAGCTATCGAAGGAAATAACCATGTAAATGATAGCATGTCTAATATGGAAATTGTTGGGGATACAACAAATACAGATAACACTACAAATATAGTTGGTGGTGGGAACAAACGTAAAACGAGCCCTGACAAAGATAAGTGGAAAAAAACAAAAGATAATACTAGCGATAAAGCAAAAGGACAAGAAAATCCACCGAATAATGTTGGCAGCCAAAAAGATCCCAATCTATCTCCTCAAAACACTTCGAGCGATGAAGAATCATTTAAACAACCCTAAAATTATTAGATTATGATATTTGAATATACATGTCCAAGATGTAACAATAAGTTTACATCACCAATGAACGCAATAAGAGAATATGTCGCATGTCCATATTGCCAACAGCAGATGGCTAGTAATAACATTTCTTTAGTAATAGATAATCCTGTGAATGCAGGTTCTTCAACAGTCAGACCAGACAATCCACAAACTGTTCATGGAAGACCCGTCCATGGAAGACCCGTTCAAGGTAAACCCGTCCAAGGTAAACCTGTACAAGGTCGTCCAGTCCTTGCTCAACCGATTCAGGCTCAACCTGTAATCACTATGTCCCAACCCAATGACATCACTCCTCCTCCTGTTTCGTCACAGTATGCCCCCCCCGAGGATAAGCCTGCTATGCAACCAGTTGTGGCTCCTATTGATCCAATAGAACCCATTGCCAATGGGCATGCTCCTATAGCATCTACTTCAAATAATCCTTTTGAAAACAATCCTAGTAATGTTGTAGCTCCCGAACAGGATAACCGCATGAACGAAACGCCTACTGAGGATGAAACGCTCGATGATATGCTAATCAACAAATCACTTGCAGCTGTGGACGAAACAGAAGAACAGGAAGATTATGATGTTGAAGTAGCAGATGAATTGAAAGATGCGTTCGACAACGGAAATCTTGCCAATCCTCACCCACTAAAGAAGGGAAAGTTGTTTGCTGTATTCGGAGGACTTATTATACTACTCATAGCAGTCTGTTATCTCCTGTTCTTTAGTAAGAGTACTAATACAGAACAAGATGGAATAGAAATGGCGAAGAACAATGAAAAGGCTGCTGTTGACTCTTTGAAAGCATATGCCCAAGCTAACCCAGATGCAGGTATCAAGGAGTATTTTATGATAGACTTGAATCAAGATGGTCAGAAAGAAGTGCTAGCTAATTCCGACAAGCAATTAATTGTTTATGGAGCAAAGGGAGGCATTGCAACTCAACTTTATAACAAGCCTGTACTCGAGTGGGTATGGCTACGTGGCAAAGGCTTGTTTGTGGTCTTTAGCAGTGACGATCAGTCAGAAGGTAGTGCCGTATGGCTTAAACAGAATGTAACTACACTCGTCGAAGATTCTACCCAAGAGAATTACTCACACACTAAAGGTAAGTTTGCAAAATCACAGAACGGCAGTATCACAAATGTTTCAGAAGATGACTATTATGGTTTTATCAATGTAGTAATCAAGAATTACACAAAGTTAACTCCGATTAAACTTCAATAATATATTATGAAGGAAAATAGAATACTTGTTTTGACATTAATATGTCTTAATTGGTTGACAGCCAATGCTCAAGTTTCCACCTATACATTACCCAGCAATAAGGAGCAGATTGATAATTTATGCCAAAATGATGCTGAGTATGCCGAAAAGGTGCGTACTGAACAAATGAAACTAAATCACTGGGAGCTATTTGCAAAAAATAATCTTGCTTCTAACGAGGCCAGCTTTACTAATGAAGATAATTCCAACCCAGCTTTAGTAAACAGCAATAGAGAAAACGCGGTCTGGGAAATAGATGGGGTTATTTATCGAATGCCAACAGCGAGCGAAATGTCATTTATTGCTGCGCCTTATAAGTTAGGGCCAAAAGACGAAATGCCACTATTTAATAAATCGAGTAAACTATATAATAATTTGGAGTTTGTAAAGATTGGGCATAATGGGGGAAAGTCTTTCTATTCAGACTATATTAGCAAGGGTAAGAATACAATCTATGCGTTGAGGTTTAAAGACAATATCGAGAAAAAGGGAGAAGACAATCCGGATCGTTGGGCATATCGTTATGATTTAAGCGAAACTAAACTTACTGTCACCATGAAGTATATAGGTGCAGACTCTCGTATAAAGAAAGTAAAAGACATAGATGATGACGAATGGTGGAACGGGCAAACTGGCAAACAGGTGATTGTATTGCCTGTTTATAGTGGAGGTGTTTCTTATTATATAAATAATGAGGAATTTCTAAACATCAATAACGAAACAGTAACAATTTCTTCTCAACGTATGTCG
>NZ_NPJL01000080.1:0-39197 GCF_002251325.1 Prevotella sp. P4-67 | reverse complement strand
AAGGACAAGCACATCCTATATTTGGCTAGATCACTAAAAACACGACAATCATTCTTATCTATATGGGAAAAATTAAAGGATTTCTCTTTGCCGTACGACACAGAGAAATCCTAATGACCGATTTGGGTTAAACGTATATTTTGCCATCTGCGCATCATAAACTTTGCAAAAATCATCAGCAATACAGAAAATTTCTGTAACTTTGTCTTCGGTAATCATAGCGAAATTCTTTAGTTTCATTGTTTTTTATCCACTACAAAGTTACTAAAAATTTCGCTAATTACCATATTTTCAATGAATTATAATTCATCGAACTCACGTTAAGTTATGAAAGAGGGGGTGTGTCAGTTACTTCTGACACACCCCCTCTTGTACATCCTTACGACATCGGCAGAATCCATTTAGCAGTCAAAGACCTGGATGCACTGGGCTGTTTCATGCTGCCCTCCGCTATGGTAGATGTATCAGAGCATTATTGTTTCAATGCCTTACCATCAGAGTTCTTCATTTTGCAGTTATGTACCTAATCGCACCACCTCTATCGAAAGGGCGTTCACTGACAGCATTAGGTAGGTTCTATAAATTAGCTTGCGATGTATTTGCGACTATCGTGCCGTAGGTTTTTGTTTTTCACGAGGGAGCGTAGCGGGCTACGTGACTGAATGAAAGACAAAAAGATACGGTGCGAGAGGCGTGAAGACATCCAAGTAAAACAGAAACACTGCCTTACATTGAAAACTAATTTATAGAACCTACCTTTATTCATATAAGGAGAGTCCGAATCGATTTCTCCTTCAAAGCAGCAACGAGGTTTTGAAAAGATGATACCATCCTCTGCTTGGGTGACAAATGAATATGATTTGACTTTACGTCTCATAGTGACCATTTTGAGGGTGAAAATAGCCATTTTGTGGGGTCAAAATAGTTATTTTGAGGGGTGAAAATGAGGCGTATAGGTCAAAATGGGTGCTAATAATGCAGTTTGGATTTGGTACATATTTTAGGCGTATAGGTCAAGATTTTCGTCTTTTATTGCAAAATTCCCTATTAATCTCTCCTTACAAGCCCTATAACCTTGCTATTTCCCTCTGCCCTGACTACATATACGCCAGGAGAAAGCTCTGCCTCGCATTTGCCAAGGAATGGAGTGGCACGATGGCGGAGTATGCCATCGGTGGTGTAGAAGAGGACATCGGAATCTGTGGAGAGACCAGAGACTGTTACGTGACAACGGTTGATGGATATGGTCCATCTGGCACTGTTTTCATCACGTTCACCGATGTCAGGACGCACACCGCCGATGGTCAATGAGAATCTACCTGTGGTAAGCACCGGGGATGCAGGATTCTCGCCCACAGTAATCTCAGCAGTATAATCATCTTCCATAAGATTCGTTACAATGCCCGTTTGATAGTCTTTTAGCCATACCTCGGTGGTGGCGGGTGAAACGCCTGCACTCCTATCGAGCGAGAAGATGTAACGACCGGTTGAGCCAACCCTCGTAGCCAAGGATATTTCCTTTTCAATAGGAGCAGCACCTACCAACGACATCATCTCGCCGCCAGCGCCACATACGGCAATGTCGGGGATAGCGGGATTCATCGACATAAACTTCGCTCCGTCGCGATTGATGGTATATACCATAGAGGTGTTATCATCAGAGGTGTTATCCACTGGCTGCAGACTGACAACGCCAGCCGCATGTGAAACGCCCACGCTCCGATCGGCATCCTCACCTGTTGCATCTGCGGAAGACAAGGAGATATTGAGGACGTTACGAGTGTTGCCCGTGTTAGTAGAAGCAGAAGAGGTATATAAGAGCTGGGCAAAGTGGAGATGCTCCTCTTTGTTGATGGTTGCCGTCTGTGTGAAGAAGGCTTCTCCGGGCGAGAGTGTATTATCAGCATACCACGATTGCTTCGTCACATAGCTTCCATTGGGGTTCATCGTATATACCACGTGCGGCACATTCATGGCATACGTCCCGTCGTCCATCTTCTTATATACGGGATAATTGCTTATAAGATAAGGCATGCCCTTGAGGTTCCATCCCATATTATATACAGAGGTGAAGGTGAAGTCAGCACCGCCATTGGTTGATGTGCGGTCGTCATATTGAGTGAGGGTGACATAATCCTTGTCGGCAGACTCGCGATAAAGATAGTGAGCGTCAGGATCGTCAGCGGCTTTCGCTCCGTATGCGGTGAAACGAAGAGTTTGCTTTGTAGCTGTAGAGCCACGGTCGATGAGCATACCCTCGTTGGCTGTGCGGGTGTCTGTGGTGAGCAGTTTCCAACATGGAGAGTCGCTCTCTGCAAAGCTGTACTTATAGTTGCTTCGTGCCTCACCGTCATACTCATATCGATAGAATGGGGCAACGGCTTCTTCCGTAACATTGTTATTATTTTTATCGTATGTGGTAGTTGTGACGAAAGGCATTACGCCCTCATCGTTCGTCCCATAGTTCATGTCAAATGGCAGTGAGACGAGGGAGTATTGTGCGATGGTTTGCTGTCCGATGGTTCTCTCGGCTGCCACATATCGGAGGTCGATAGTATTGCCCTGTCCATAGAGCGAGCCGCCCTCCGATGCCAGAACGTAGCCTGGGCGCAGGGGATTGGCGTTGGTAAAGTATGGTGAATTGTCGCTCTTTACATCACAAATCAGATTGCCACCTTTTTGGAGATACACCACTGAGCCTTCATGTGGATAAGTCTGCCCGTTGTAGCTTGTGGCAAGAGTATTGGCATGTATGTCCAATGGCGAGTTGATAGTTCCCGTTGACCATGTCTCAAAGCATCCTTTATCCACATTGGAACCAATGAAACGGGGATTGCCGAGAAGGTCACGGTCTGAGGTATAGTCAACAAATTGCTGAAGAGAAGATGAGATATGGCTCTTGCCGTCACCCGATGTTCCGTTATCACCGCCTTCAATATTGTCTGTACGTTCGTGTAGCTGATACCACAAGTTGCGATTGCTGACATCCGCCTCTGGTATTTCTCCATGATAAGCCGTAGTGGAAGGACGGAAGTAGGGGGCAAACGGCATAGTAGAGTCCGTCTCCTTATACATTATATTATTAATGGCATGTGAGGCGGTGGAGCCTTGAGTCAAGTCACCTCCTACGACAGTGCAGTTGAGCATATAGCCTCCGGAGCTGAGATCGACAAGGGCTGAGGAGGCTGATGGCATCTTGTTGTCACGTATAAGCGTGTTGTAGAGCAGTCCCGACTGGAGATTGACGAGGTGTTGACCGGTGGCAGTAATCTCATTGTTGGCAATGATGGAGTTGCGCAGGGCCACATTGCCTTGCTGTATATCCACCACGGGCGAAGCGGATTTGTTTGCAGCACCGTTATCGGCATTACCAATCAGAAGTCCGTCGAAAAGACAGTAGGTTAAAGGCTCCACCGATTTTACACCATTCACGATGGTATGCTTGGCGTAAGAAGAAGCCATACCGTCGCGGTCGGCATCCATAGCCTTGATATATTCTTCTATCTTGTCGTTATCGTAATACTTGTTTCCATTCTTATCTGTCGTCTCCTCAACTCCCGTATTGATGGCTGACGGCAGACTTCCATAAAGCGTTACGTTGTTGCGCATGGTGATGGGCTTACCGGTAGATGTGTCCGTACCCTCCTTTACGAAGACATACGACTTTTCGCCTTCATGGACGTTAGAATAAACGGCTGCAGCATCTATGGCTTTCTGGAGATTGCCCTTGGTATATGCCTTTTCCCAAGAGAATCCGTTGTAGTCAGGGCCTGACAAGTCAAGCGATGGATTGACATAGAGCACACGGCTAAGAGTGGCGATACATTCATAAGCACCTCTCTCCATACCGGCAGAGCCGTAATAGCGGCTGTTATTGGCAAGGTCGAAGTCCTTCTTAACCAAGTCCACATAATATGGGTCGTTGTCATCGTCGGCATTCGAAATATCCACGTCAGAAGTGTAAGGATACCTTCCCGTGAGGTCCCTCACGAGTTCCACATATTTCTTAGGCGATGCCTTACCGATAATCTTTGCACTCGGATTGACACGGAAGTCGCGCGAAGCCTTAGCCCAACTGTCAGCAGCAGTTAATGCCGGGTCGAAGAAGTTCGGGCCTTGCAGCACGTTGTTGTTGTCGGATGACAACGTCACATTATAATTATTGACATTATCGTCTGAGCTGAGCGACGATATGGCATTATACGACATGCTTCCAGTAGCGGTTAGACCTGTCCATTCACGAGTAGTCTCATACCCGTTATTGCGCCAAAGCACAGAGTTGTGCATCTCCGAATTGCCTGAAAATTCTATCTCACCACCATTGAGGGCAAAAGTGCAGTTAACCACCTTGGTATCTGTGGCGACGAGCGGACTTCCCGCATTGCTATGGAATACGGAATTATAGATGAGAGCGTCACCTCCACCCTCGCCTATAGTTACTGCCGGCACTTCTGAGGTTGCTCCATTGATGCGGAAGTCGCAGCGGTTCATCGTCAGCTTATAGAGAGGATATTCAGATGGTGTGTCGCTGATTGGATATTGAGTATATTTAACACCATTATTGCTGACTATCTCTCCATTCTCCGTAACGTATGATTTACCTACAGGAGAACCATTTTTATCGACCTGATCCTTATAGAACACAGCGGCACCTCCGTCTTTATCTTTAGACTTAATATTACAGAAGGTCAATCCGTCGAAATATACAGGAACGACATAGTCTTTCACATCGTTAGTAACATTTCCCGAAGATTCCCTCTGCCTTACATCACCTATCACGAAGATATGTCCGAGGAGATCCTCATTCACGCCCGAGCGTTCCGAAGCGAAAAGATAAACGGGATAGTCGTGGATGTTCTCCAGTCCCTGCACATCCTTACTGTAGCCACCACGTATAGTAAGGGAGTTCACACCCTCGGGTGTCGAGCCAACGGGCGGCACTATACTACTCGTAGAGATGTCTGTTGTGATAGTGAAACCGAGATTACCATTGATGGTATATACCGGTTGGTATTGTCCTTCAAGCATACGAATCTCCTTGTCGTGTCCGTTGCGTGATGCAAGCAGCGTCTCTATAGCTCGCTGCACGTCGCTCGTCGCCGTCTCCCATGTCTTACCGTCAGCCACCGAGGCACTGGTTCTCTCCTGTTGCGTCACCCACAGCACATCTACATGTCCTTTCTCCACCGACGGGTCGAGCTTCACGTGCTGGTATTCATACACGCCGAGATCAATGTAAGTCTGGTGGTGAGTAGGGTTGGGGTCGGTGGAAATACGCAGCATCGACTTGCCCGTAGCATCGGCGTATGTCATATACTCGTCATTACCGATTGGCACAGCCGTCTCACCCGTGTTGACATTTTTGTCGTCATACGCCGTATGGCGATAGATACCGGCACCCTTTGCCTTTTCTTCTTCATAGACAAACGTCGGTTTTTTACCGCTCAGGTCCTGCTGTAGATATGTCCATCCATTATCCACGAGGTTGTTGATACGACCTATCATCCAGTCGGCAGAGGTATGATATCCTGCCTTTCCTGCCTTTGACGACGGGTTGATGAAGTTCGGTCCGTTGATGGCGTCGTTGTCAGAGGCGATGATGATGTTGCAGGTAACGGGGTTAAGACCTGTATTGGGATCCTTGTCGGGATTATCTACTGTTGACTCTTTGATAGTTGTGTTGTCTGTATAGAGATAGTTATATTTGCCAATCCACAGCGAAGGTATGAAAGTTCCGAAGCCTTTATATGTCTGGAGTCGGTAATCAATATTGTTTCCGGAGTTTACAGGGGCGTTACCCTTACCCTCCTCGTAGGCGCAGAACCACAGCATCTCGGCATTCTTCTTATTATTATCCTGACTAAGGTTGGCTACCCTGTTCAATCCGCTGTCACCCGTCACTTCATTGCCCCAGAATATGGTGTTGACAATCTTATGTGGATTGTTGGTTTTCAATGTTTGTTCGCCATCAGAGTACTTGCCTCCTTTATTTGGCTTATAGCAATAGATAGCGGGATAGGCATAGGCAAGATTGCGCACCACGTCGCAGTTAATCATGTGGAGCGAGGCATACTCTCCGAGCAGCACAGCACCTCCCACACCTGTCTGATAGTTTGTGTCAGCCTCGTTGTTTGCAAACAGCGAGTTTACTATCACGGTGTTGTAGCTGGCATTGATGGCGCCGCCACGTCCGGCGTATGTCACACTATTATTACCTATTTGGTCAGTCTCCACCTTGGCATAGTTCTGCACAAAGTTGCAGGCGAAGACCTTCAGCTCGCTGTCGGTGAAGATGGCACCTCCAAGGCATCCTCCGTTGTTGCGGAAGTTGCAGTTGCGCACCTCAAGAGGTATGCTTCTATATCCTACAGGCCTCTCGATAGCATTGCCGCTGCCATCCGTATATGTTCTTAAGACATTACCTGTAGTCCAGTTGCCTTCGACACAGATGGCACCCCCCTTATAGTATGTTGATTTACTGTTCACGGCTTTCTCGTCATATCCCATTGCCATGCCGTCCTCGATCTCCACACCATCAATGATGACAGGCACACCACGCTCGTATGGAACAGTGCCGTTGCCGGCATTTGCGTCATATTTCTCACTTGTGATGTCGTGATATTTAATCGTAGCATCAGGCAGTCCTCCCACGTGCTTCTCGTCGGCGATACAAGTTATGACGTGATATACGTTTTCGTTGGAATTACCGTTCACCACCTGTCCTGACAGAATGGTCTGCACTGCCATCTCCCACGGTTCAGCAATGTTGTTGTGGTTGATGTCGGAGAGTTCGCGGTTCTCTATGATGTTCTTAATCTTGGGATGGGAGATAACGACAGTTGAATTGCCATAAGTAAAAGTAGTATTATCAGATGGCTCAGCAGTGTTGCCATAATAAGTATTTTTGCTCTGCATAGTCTTGACACCTCCAACGATGGTCACGCCTTCAGGCACGAGATATGTACGTCCACGGCTGTTCACATATTCACCCTTGATATTACGCATGGGGTAATATGTTCCGCCGCTGAGGATAATCTCAAACTTCTGGTTTCTGTTTGTATAATTGCCATTCGCATCTTTTAGCTTGCGTGCCTCCCTCACATATTGCAGCGCATCGTCGAGATAGCGCATGGGATAGGCAAACGACGAACCTTCCTGCTGATAGTATGGACTCGTAGTCTGGTTCTGCATCACCTCTACGGATGTTGTGGCTACGTCTTCCTCGTTCTTCACCACGAAGATTCGGGTCATGAGGTTTCCGGCAGATGGATTGGGCAGCACCAGTTCGTTGATGGCCCTCGCTCCGATGTCAATGAAGTCGTTGCCCGGGAATGTGCGTGTTTTCTTTGCGAGGTCTTCGGTGGTAAGGGCGTATGTAGCGACGAGGCGATTATAGTCCTTGTACTCCATGCCTCCACGTGCCAGCAGACTGTATTTCTTTATCTTATAGAACTCATAACTATTATGCATTCTCTTGACAGCCGTTCCCTTGCTGTCGATATAGTCATGGTTGTACGTTTCTGTGGCGAAGCGCACACCCTTGACCACATCGGTATGCACTGCGATGTTGTTGATACCCGGCTCACGTGTTGTCTCAGTGGCGCAGAAGGATATGGGATAGTCTTTGATGGTAAGGTTGGTGTTCCCCGCATCCGTCGGTGTTGTCATGCCGTTGACGTTCGACTGCTCGCTACCCGTGTTCTGCCAGAACAGCACACTGTTTGCCCTGACATTCGGCGTGCCGTTGGTGGTGAACGAGATACCTCCTCCCGCTCCGCTTGCCGTGTTATAGATGATGTCGGATGTGAAGATGCGGGCAGGGTTGGTTGCGGCGTTGACATTCTCAGAGGATGCCGATGCCGGTTCTTCCACGTATAGTCCTCCTCCGTCACCCTTGGTTACCTCGTTATATTGCACGATACTTCCGCTCACCAATGCGCCCTCTTCGAGATACAGTCCACCTCCGAAATCCGTAGCCTTGTTGTTCTGCACCACGCAGTTGCGTATATGGGCATAGCCCGTGACGATGGCAGCGCCACCCACACGAGTGTCAGTTCTCTTTCCTGTAGATTGCTTCTCGCCGTCGGCATTGCCGCCTTCAATGAATAGTCCGTCGAGCACGGCGCGGGCTGATATGTTTTCAAGAGTATCATTTGGATTGAGTGTTCCCTCTTCGTCAAATGTATTATTGGTGAACGTCACCACATTATACACGTTTACATCCTGGTCATCAGCCTGATATACACCGCTGAGAGTTGTGCGGTTTTTCAGTACATCACGGTTGTCGGTATAGTTGCCCTCAGAGACCTTGGTATAGAATCCGTTTTTGTCAGCACTTTCGTAGTCGTCGCTATATCCTCCCCATACCTCCACTCCATGAGGCACGATGATAGTATAGTCGCGTGTGTTCACCTCCTGTCCCGAATTCGTCTTCTTGTATGAGCGGCGAGGGCGATATACAAAGCCAGAATACTGATAAGTTTTGTTCCCGCCTACAGTTGTTTCCTCCGGCGCATCGCCCGCCAACTTCACAATCACTTGTTTCTTGACTACATCGTCCTTATGCTCATACACATATCTTCCCGCAGCATCCAGCACCTTCTGCAACTTAGTCCAGCAAGCCGCATTAGCGGGATTGGCAGCCGAGCCTGTGCCGCGTCCGTTCTGCGTGACATAGTACACCGCCTTGTCCGTGCTTGTAGTTACATCCGGCGTAATGCTATACGCACCATTAAACTCGTATGCACCGATATCCACGGTGCAGTCTTGGATACGGTCGGCATATTGCGCATCGTATGAAGGAAGCACAATATCGGCAGTACCCTCCATATTCTTACCCAACTGGTCAGTTCCCATATTAATGGCAATAGCCCCTTCCTTCAAACTATAGTCACCATTGTCGGCATCGTTGAAGAGGTCTGAGACTGACATACCCTTGTCATCCATATAAACGAATGAAGAAGCATCAACATTAGTATAGGAATTGTCAAAAGTCCTGTGTGTATTTTTATTCTTAAACAAACAGTTTTTCAGAGTGATATTGCCTTTTTCTGTGGTACAGTCGAATTCTTTGGTATTATTTGTTGTATTATTATAAATTATTGAGTTATACACATCAATACGGCCATTTGAGAACCATTTTCCAGAATACAGTGTATATGGTCCTTCATTAGCCGTAATTGTATTATTATAGAATCGTCCATTCTCAAAGAACACGCCAGTACCTTGCGTTGTTCCGTTACCTGTAATCTTATTATGAATGACAGAAGTGTTGAATACAGTACCAGTTCTTTGATAAAGTCCTCCACCAAAGACATTATTGTCAGAACCGCCTTCACTATTTAATATATTACCATCAATCTCACAGTTTTCAATTATTCCACCATTTTGGAATATGCCACCTCCACGAGTATTTGATTTTGACGACAGAATATTATTTGTTATCACACAGTTAGCCAAACGTCCATTGATACGCAAAGCCACTCCAGCTCCACCGTCACGCTGATGTGTAATCTTGGCTCTTCCGTTGCGGATAACAAAACCATCCCAACTGGTAATGACACAGAATGGATTAATTGGGTCGTTATCAAACTCCAGGTTATTTCCTGGTTCCTTTCCATTTATTTGTACACTTCCCTTAAAGTAAGGATATGGCTGGGTAAGCACACGCTGTGACTTATATGCCTTTGCATAACTATTAAGATCATATACATTGTTTTGGACTCTCGAACCTAATAAATGGTCAATCTTTGTGCTGCCGTTATAGGCCTCAATCTCTAATATGTCAACATGCTTTTGACTGTTGTTATTTGAGTTGACCTTAATATATAAGTATTGACAACTAATAGTCCTACCAAAAACAAGGGTCTGTGATTTATCTGCTGTAATTTTATTTTCCCATATCAGCGTGAAGGCTTTCTCATCTACTTGTTGAGCTATACCATCATCGGAATAAGATGGTGCATATCCTATTGTATAGTTGTTGGGATAATAATTGCGGTTTGTGATTTTCAGAGATGTTATTTCATATGTCTGTCCCATATCTATAATTATCCACTGAGGCAGACCACCATTTTTAATTCCATGACCTGCATTATCGTCCTGCCAGCGCGAATGCCAGAATGTATCATTATTTCCATCAATACATGCAGGTGCATTACCCTGTTTATCATCGGAAGAAAAGTCAACTACTTTCCACAAATTAGTGACATCTCCTGAGGAATAAGCAGCCAATACATTATGCTTATAGTCATCTACCTGAGGCCCCCATGCTCCTGTACCAATAACACCTGTCTCAGTCACCTCGTCATCTCTCAATGTCTCAAGGATAGATGTCTTGGGCATACGCTCTTTCATACCAGGGGATTGAGGGTCGCCTCCCTTGCCAGGGAAACCACCATATACATCCACTGCATCACGCATGAAGAAGCCTTCGCGACGGATGTATTCACCCTCACCTATCCAGACTTGAACTCGCTTGCTCTTGTCAACAGTTGAGACTTCTATAGTTGTACGGTCAGGATTGACTGTGCTTTGACTTCCTGGATTGAAATGAGTTACACCTGATTTTGTCGTATATTTAATAGTATTATCATCATTCCTATCCAACGAGCGGGCAAAAGCCTCATCCACAGCCCATTGGAGTCCTGTAAGTTGATAGCCGTCTTCATACAGTTCCGCATCCACGCCGCCAAAGCCGTGGTTGTTCTTATATTTGTCTGACTCGAGGTTTCCATTGATGGCATTCTGCCATGATGAACCGTCACCATCCCTTGTGTTGTCTATTGTTCCGTCGGGATTACGGTAGTCGCGCACATAAATAACCTTGCCGTATGGTGGCTGGTAGCCTCCCTCAACATCCTCATTGGAAGTGTCGCCTTCTGCCACTTCATTGTGGTTCTCCACTGCACCAATGTCGGCTGCACCGCCATAGTTGCGGTAGATATTTGTTGTTATGTCCTTGCCAAAGCCGGGGTCAGTGGCTGAGGAACCTGTCTCGTTGGCAGCATTCACCATCGGATTCATGTTCATCGGCATCCAGTTGGGGTCGCCACCGTACATCGTCACATCACCATCCTTGTTTACCCCAATGTTGCTCGTGGGGTTGATGAACTTGGGATAGGTGTCGGTAAATGAGGAGTGATAGGAGAACTTGGAGGTGGCGACATCGCTAAAAGAAGTTACTCCCAGGTCCATCATATTGTTGGCATTGGTTGCTCCTTCTGCCAATGTTATTCTTCCGTTTGATGTCGTATAGAAAGTGACAACCTTGGAATCGGGAGTAGAGGCATCAGCCTTCAAATCCGTTATCTTGGGATTGTTGCCTGAGGTGTATGAGCCATAGCCGATATTGGCATGAAGGGCGGTGTTCTTCACCTTGATATTGGCATTATCAGTTGCCATAACGCCATATCCCACGTTGCCACGGATGAGACAGTGGTTGAGGGTGAGCGTGGCGTTGTTGCCCGTAGCCTCAACGGTGGCTGCCTGCTGACGGGTCACGGCATTGTTGTGGAAGATACAGTTCTCCACATCCACCTGCATCACGGCTCCTGGAGTGTTGCGCAGGAAAAGGGCGGAGCCTTGCGAGGCGGTGCAGTTGGCTACCACGCAGTTGCGTATCTTGATGTTCTCCATCAGTTTGTCGGCATAACTGTTGATAATGGCGATGCCCGCTCCTCCCTCCAAAGCGAGGGTGGGCAGCACACTGCTCGTCTGGGCATTGGCAAAGTAGAGCTGGAAGCCATCCACAATAACGTCGGTCGCTCCATGGCGCACGGTGATGATATGACAACCATTTTCGGCATAGTCGCCACCTGTGATGTTGGCGGTTATGCGGGTTGGGTAAGCCTTGGGATTGCGCTTGGATATGTTGGTGCCGGTGAGCGATGAGGCAAAACCGCCATATAGCCGCACATGGCTCGGCAGGTCGATATACGACGAGCGGATATAGGGAATATAATTGTTTCCAGCCGTGGTGGTTGTGCCCTCCTTGACAAGTAGCTGCACAGGATTGGTAGCTGTGGGATTGAGCTTCTTGACAACATAATCCAAGGCATCGTTGATATTACTGAAAGCATTCTCCCACGAATTGCCCAATGTCTCATCTGAAACTAATGACACCTCAGCATCAGTGGTGGGGTCGATAAATATTGTTTTTATCGGAGTGGTATTGTCTTCCATACTTGCCACTAACTCATATTCACCATTAAAGCTATTAGCCACAAAGGCGCCAAGCACGCAACGGGGGGCAAACTGACTGCCTAAGATGTCCTCAGTGATATGTGCATCAATGATGTCCTTGCCTTCCGTCTCGTAGTCAGAGCCATTGGGATAGTTGGCGCTCGTTGGATAGTCGTTGAGCTGCATCCCCTTATGGCGCAGGTATGACGAGGCGCGGGGATTCCATCGTCTTGAGACAGTGGAACTACCCAGCACTCCCGTTGCATCGGGGACATTGGTGAAGTCAGGATAATATCCCGGAATAGACTCATTGCTGTTTTCCTCATTCAAGGAATACACTCCGTTGGTGCGCTTCACCGTTCCGCTCCAATCGACGTAGTTGTATTTGGAGAGAGCCACGAAGTCGAGCTTCACCTTCGGGGTGGAGGCATTCTCACGGTATGTGGCATACTGCACATTGTTGTTGGCAGCTACCTCATTGCCCCATATCACGGAATTGGTAACCATACCGCCGCCATCCACATACAGTCCGCCGCTGCGTCCGTAGCGACGGCTATTATACACCACTCCCGCTCCCACACATTTGTTGCATGTGATGGTGAGGTGGTTGAGCAGACCGCCATTCTTCATAAACACTCCACCCGCCTCGGCCGATGATGTGTTGTTGTTCACCACGCATCCCGTTGCGTATGAAGCATATCGCGCCTTGTCGTCCTTAGGCTGCGAGGAGAAGGCTATGGAGAGTCCGCCACCACATCTCGCGGCATTGTTCTCGATGAGACAATGGCGCACGATGCCGCCATCATCGCAAGCTACACCGCCACCATATCCGTCGGTAACACCCACTCCGCCCGACTGGTTCTGGGTGACATAGCATTGCTCCATCAGTCCGCCGCCGTCCATATACACACCGCCTCCACGCAGCGACGATGAGTTCTGGCGGATGATACAGTTGCGTAGCACGGTATTGCCCACCATATACACTCCGCCGCCATAACTGTTGTGATAAGCATGAGAGCCGTCAGTTTGCTCGGGCACGGTGCGGTTGGAGGCATTGCCGTCGCGTATGGTAAAGCCGTCGAGACCGGCGGTATCGGCAAGAGCCACGCCGCGGTTTTTGGTGTCGAGACCGGAGGAATGGGTTGAGGTGTTGGTGGCAAACCATACCACATGGTATGAGTTGCCCGTAAACGACTCGTCGTATTCGTTCTTTTTCGAGTCCCACTTCATCGGGTCTTCCGTAGAGCTACTGTGATTACCACTGAGCGTGGTGGTGTTCTTCATTAGCCACTTCAATCCTTTGGCTTCAGAGATTGGCATTTCCGAACCTTTAGCATCAAGGACGATACGTTCTTCGGGAGTGTCTTCGGGATTTGCGGCATCAAATCCTCCATACACCGTTATGCCCTCATAGATAAGAAAAGAAGTGTATAGCACACCGTCGCCACCGGGGGTAGAAGTGGTGGGGCTGTATGTTCCTTTCGCCACATACACCCGTCCCTCCGTGATGCCGTTTCGGGTCATATAGTCGTGAAGCGACTCTATGGCATCCTGCAGGTTGTTCTTAGCCTGCGCCCACGAAGTGCCGTCGTTGGCATAAGATCCATTCGTCTTCACATATCTCACAGGTCCGCTGAAGCTACCCGTCTGCGCAAAAGCTGTGGTGCAGAGGGTCAGCAAGGCTATTATCGTAGTATATAATCTTCTTTTACTCAGCATGTTATTATCTATGTTATTTACTTATTTGGATCGGTAAACTTCACTATGTTTTCCACGTCTTTCACAGTGTTGACATGGATTGTCGCCCTTATCCATGGGGTGAAAATCGGATAGCCGTCGCTGCCTTTAGGAGCACCGTTGAGGTCTGACTTCTTTATCTTTATCCGGGCATGATGACCCGTGGTGGCATGGTCTTCTTCAGTGAGAAGGGAAGAATATGATCCATCCTTTTTTTTCTCTGAGGTGGTGTAATTGTTCACCAGTATCTTCAACGTAATGTCGTAATAATAATCTCCAGGACTTGGGGTAACAAGTTCCGGCATCACATAGATGACCTTGCGACCGTAGTACATGCCCGACTTTTCTGCTTCCGGGAGCACTTGGTAGTATTCCTTTCTTGTTTTGGCGTTTCCTTTAGAATCTGTATATGGCTGATCTTTTCCCGTATACTTCTCTTCTCCGAGAAAAGCCGCGTCGAATGTGCTTTTGTATTTTATCACATTCATCGGCTTGAATATTGGCAGTTCTTCCTTAGGCAGTAGTCGCGCCTCGATGAAGGAGAAGAACACCTTGTTGTAGTCTTCGGATGTGTTATCCGTCGTGCTGCGCATTGTATCCTTAGAACCATTTGATTCCTTTTTCTCCTGCTTCCATGCCTTGGTTCCTTGAAACTTCTCGTCGATAGTCCATTGCAGGTCAACCTTTGTTGCCACATGATACAGCACCATGTCGATATGCGGCACATTAGAGGCATAGTCTTTTATGGTGCCGTAATAATTACCATCGTTTTCGAGGTTATATGGCGAGGAGTAGAGGTTCTGCATATTGTTACGCAATTCAGACTGGTTGGTGAACGTAACTCCATCCTCTACTTCTTTAGAAGAACTCCAAGACGAGACATCTGTCACGAGTTTGTATTTCGGGTTTGCTGAGCCACTGTCATCCAAGTCCAGATTGCTTGCCACCACATACACCCTGCCTTCCTTGCGGTTGAGCGGGAGATTGATGGAGAGATGACCTTGATAGACATAGAGGCCATCCTTAGCCGAGAAATGACCATTGGTGTTATCTCCGGAAGTGGAGAGCTTCCAGTCCTCGGACTTCACCTCTTGCTTCTTGAATATGACTTGGGTGGAATTAGAGGAAGAGGTTGAGACGAGGTATATATAGAGATATTTGGGGAGAGCAAAGGTCTCCGCTTCACCGGGGTCTCCAAGGGCGCGGGTGACGGCTAACGTCGAAGCAGGCTCCTCATTGCCTATGCCCACATCAGTGGGATTGACGAATCCTTCGGCGGGGATAGAGATGGAGATAGGCATCTCCACGGTCTCCAGACCGCGGGAGGCAAGACTGTCGTCATCCGAACAAGAGGTGACGAAGGCAGCAGCCAGTATCATCATTATAGTCAATAATATATTTTTCAAATCAATTTTCATTGTTATTTTATTTTGGAGGAGTTATTTAATAACTTAAGTTTCGCATATGCTCAACTTTTTGGAAGTTAAGGAGTTAAGGAGTTATCGCTCCCGTTGGTCGCTGGGAGTTAAGCCATTAGTATTGAGCATTGGATATAAGCGCAACAACATTTGGCTTAACTCCTTAACTCCTTAACTCCTTAACTACCAACTATTATCCTTTCTTGCGAAAGTTGAGTTAATAACTATATCTCCGGCTCATAAGTCCCCCCTTGCTTCCAGTCCAGCGTCACGCTTACTCCCACGTCGTGACTCTCGGGAGTGAGCGAGCCGTCGTGCTTCATCTTCATCTTTATTATCTTGAGATAACCGGCGAGGAGGGGTTGCTCCACAGAAATGATGTTCTCAGTGACAGAGCCGTCGGGGAGGGTGATGTATGCCTTTATGCGGAAGAGGGACTCTGCCTGGGAGTCTGCCCTTGCCGGGGCTTGACTGACGGCGGAAGCGGTGGCTACGGTGTTGTTCCTTGATGGGAAGCTCACGGCATAATGGCAGGTGCGGTGCTGACCGGGGAGAGGTATCTCAGTTGAGCGCACCACGGGATTGGCTGTGAAGGCGTAGGTGCTGTCAGCCACTGCGAAGGAGGTGGCGAAGTCCTGGGTGAACACCTTCATGCCGCGTATATCCACACCCGTGGTATCCACCACAAGAGCGGCGCAGCTGTTAGCCATATACAGGTCAACGTAATATGTCTCGGTGCAGCCGCACACCTCTATCACTTGTCTTGCGGTGAAGAGACCGGTGGTGTGGCTGTTGAGGGTGTCGGTGAGGTTGTCATACTGCAACTTCATGTCACCGGGATGGGTGTCATCGAGGGGGCGGATATTTTCAGCGTCGGCTATATTTGCCACAACGAGATTACGGTAGTCACGTTCTGGCAGATACACCACGTATTCAGCTTGCGACGCATCCATCGTATGCTTTTCCGTTTTATACAGTTTGTCGTCGGTGTCATAGAATGAGAGAGAGATGTCGTGTGCCCAGTCAGTGAATATACCGCTGAGTGAGGAGCTGAGTGCTTGTGCCACGGGGCGTTCCTCCTCCGTGCCGAGCTGTGTTTCGAGTTCGGTTTGGATGTTTGTTCTGAGTTTCAGGCGATATACGATTTTGTTGTCCAATCCGCAGTCGGAGTTGTCCTCGTCGATGATAGAGCACGACGAGAGCATCACCGCCGCAGCGGGCAGCATCAGCAGACAATACTTGCTTCTCATTACCTTATTATATATATGATATTGTTGTTGTTAATACCGATATAATGGCATCACGACAATAGATGTCGTGACGCCATCAGAATTTACTAAAGTGTCGGAAGTGTCTTGGGTAACTTAACTTCTCTCCTAAGTTAGGAGAGGTGTCCCCTAAAGGGGCGGAGAGGTCTGTGGTTTCCTAACTTCCGATACTTGAAATCTTTAGTTAATAGTTCCACCAAGAGGAACATCAAATGTCAAACCGCTCTGCCACTGCAGGTCAACAGAAAGACCAAGCTTAAGTTTGATTGAACGCAAATCTGGAATTGTGACGTAAGCATTCTTCAATGTTCTTACAGTAAATTTCACCTTAGTCTTGAAATCCTGAACAAATGTACGGCCTATTCCAAACTGTGGGAAACGATTTGGATTAGTGTTTGGCCAAGAAATAGCAGTTACTCCTGATGATGCCTTTGGATCTAATTCCGCCAAGAGATAGAATCTCTGACCAGCAGCTACAACTCCATCTATACCTTTGAAATCTGCACCAGAATTATTCTCTAACTCCAACGCTATTCTAATAGTATTTTGATTTGCTATTGGACCAGTTGTATAACTATCAAACAATAGTGTATAGAATGGAGAACTTTCTGTAGTTGTAAGATTGATATTATTTATATCCGAGTCATAAACAACTTTATCTGAAGCAGACGTATTAGGCAAATATTCCCAGTTAACATCAGATTTCTGACCACCAATCAAAATTCCTTTCACAGGGAATGCATTAGCTGTTACAGAAACCATATTATTATCAGAATTATCATTTAACAAATTCGATGCAGCTATGACGGTTGCTTCCAACTGAGCGACTCCATACTGAATATTATTCTGAAGTGCTATAGAACGTGTGGTAACAAGAACTTCTTGACCCCAACCTTGTGTTGTCCAATCATAACTTTCCCAACTACTATATTGAGTAGGCCATGTTGACACCTCTTCATTCTTAGCTGCCAATGGTGTATTTGCACGATATGCTATACAAGCAGGATAAGTAAGATTATAGAAATTGATAAATGGTGAGCTTCCTGTAGTAGTACCCATACTTGGATTAGCTGTAGCTTCGAATTTGTTTTCTGTATTATTCCATGTCATCAACATAGCACCATCAGGAATATTCAGATCTCTTGGGAAGGTTTTAATAGTTTTTTCCACGCCTGTTGATTTCCAATCTACTTTACCCTTTGATCCTGCTGTTTCTGAAATGTCGAAATACTTTGCCTTTACTGCTGTACATATAGCATCAGCAACCTTACTAACAGTAGTTTCCGTGCCTCCATTAGGAGTTTGCTTCGGATAAGCCAATGTCACAATATCTTGAACAATCTGCTTCAATGCAATAGCAGATACACCACGAACTCCACCATTTGAAGGATTGGTAATCAAGTTAGTGCGTGCCTGATATAAAGTTGCATCATCGTTTGATGTTAATTCTGCCCATCCTGTAGCATTTGCAATTGTTGTAAGATATGCTGCAAAATCACCACTTACTGTTGTCAAAGTATTATTGGCTCCATCAGTAGTTGCAATATCCACCAAAGAGAACTTTATCTTATTGGTGGTATTACCAGAAGTAGAAGATATGTCAGTAACTGTTAATGCTCCGTTTTTAACTTTATCTGTCATTGGTCCAGTGCCATAGAACAAGAAGTTCTTTGTTCCGACAGGAATACTAACATCATTATAAATCTTATAATTTTTGTTATCTGTAGAATTATCTATTTCGGAATTACTTATAGCAGCTAACTTCAGTACATCAGACGGGAAAGTATATTCCTTTGAAGTTTCAGGGGTTGATCCTGTTTGTGCTCCATCTACATATTTACTCTCTGTAGGAATTTCCACAAACGGTATCAAGTAGATATTGCCCATTCCTAAGAAATTCGAACTATTCTGAGTATTTTCAGCAGTCATCCTTGTCTTAGAGGATTCATTTGCGATATTAATCGCAAACTGGGTCTTCACGCTCTTGCCGTCATACGTGGGGTTGACGGGAGCATCTGTTACGTCGTCGGAGGACGAGCAGGCTACGAAACCTGCGGTTGACAACAGTGCTATCGCACCGTTGAGAACGTAATGATTAATTTTCTTCATAACTTTTTGTATAATTAAATATTGTATATAATTGATTATTCAAGTTGTTCTGCATTGCGGCGGGCATCCTCGTTACCTGAGGCTGCGGCACGGCGGAAGCGGCAGAGAGCCTCTTGCTTGTCGCCCGTCATGTAGAGGGCTACACCGAGGGCGTTCTGGGCGCGCTCGTCTGACTCTACGGTGCGAAGCATCGTCAGTGCCTCCGTGTATCGCTCCTCACGCAATAGCTCTGAGGCACGGTTGATTACCGCAGCGGCTGAATCGGGCACATAGTCGTAATATACGCGGATGTATCCTGAATTACGCTGGTCGCTCAGCACGTTGTCCTTCAAGTATTTATATGTCTTTCCCCTGTTCAGCCGCTTCATCTTGCGCTCACGCTCGTCGGGGTTCTTCTCGGTGTCGATGATATTGAGTAGCTGGTCGCGTCCCTCTATATTGCTGTCGGCAATCTGGTCGCGCAGCTCTGTCCATGCCTCACCGCCGTTGCATAGCTCAAACATGGCATTGCCTGTCTTTACCCTCTGCTTGATATAGTCGCGCAGGGCGGCAGCACGGTTCTGACCCAAGAGGTTGTTGCGCTTCACGCTTCCCTCGGGCGAGGCAAGACCGATAATCTGTATGAGCTTTACGCTCGACGTGGAGTCAGCCATAATCTGGCGAGTGATGCTCACGATGGTGTCGAGAGTGGCGGCATTGTCGCGGAAATCGTGCAGCAGTGTCCACTTGTCCAAGGGGAAGAAGACATACAAGGCTCCCTCCTCCTTGCGCAGTATGCGGCTGCTGTCGTAAGGACGATACTGGGATATATGCTGAAGCACGGGATTGTTGCGCTGTAGCTCGCCCGCCTTGCCGGTGTTGTCCTCAACCGGGGAGAACACGGGATGGAAGGGACGCTCGCAGAGGAAACTGTCGCAGCAAAGGACTACGGCAGGACTTACCTCGCAGCAACCCTCCCCCTCTACTGACGTGCAGAGCTGAAGTGTGGAGCCTACTACCCAGGGATAGCGGTCGGTGGGCAGATAGGCGGTGCGAGTGATGACTGAGTCGATACCCGAAGGCACATACGAGGGTACAGTGGCATTGCGGTCGCCAAGCACCACGCGGCGGCGCAGCTTCTTGGCATTGAGCTTGCCGCGCACAGTGACTGACTCCTCAAAGATGGTGTCGGTGCCACAGGTGAAGAGCGGAGTCACCTGATAGGAATAGTCGGATGCCGGCTGAGGCAGGGTGAAGGAATAGCGGACACGGTAGCCATTGCCCTCGCGCTCCACACCGTCAACACGCAGTGACATCTGCGGTGACGTCTGCGATATGGCATCTATACATGCCATAACCGTGAGAGTGATAATCAGAAAAAATCTTTTCATAAATATATCCTTTCCTTACCTTATTTTATTATATACACTATGTTCAACGCCAACTTGGGCAGAACAAGAAACTTGTTGTCGGAACCAAGGTAGGTGCCGCACTTAGGGGAGTAGTACCTGTCAGACCAGGTATAGCCGAGGTCGAGACCCGCCTCAGCCTCAAGACTCCAATGGGGAGAGAGTATCCACGAATAACCGTAGGATGCACCTATGGCGGCAAGGTCGCCCTGTCGGCGCTCACCGTCAACACCACCATAAAGTCCAAAGGGAAACTTGATGTCGCTTACGTTATAATGCACATAAGCTATGTTTGCTCCGAAGTAATGTCCTGAGAATGATTCGCACAACCAGTAGCGAAGTTGTGGGGCAACAAGCAGATGCTTGAGTTTCTTGTTGTCGGAAAAAGACCATGGGTTAAGGGCAACATTTATCCCGGCTGTCCATTTGTTGGATAGCCTTACCTCTATAGCTGCATTGGGAGTTGTGGTGGCGTCATAAAGGATGTTGCTTTTCAAAGCCAAGCCTTGTGCTTTTATGGTTGAAGTGTTACCCATCAACAATAACAACATCAACAATATTACCTTTATCCCTATTGTCTTGCATTTGCTCATTGCATCTGTTTTTAATAATACCTTATTCTGTTCATTTATCATCGACCTCCCAGTAATGGTTTACGGTATGATGCGACAGGTTTATTTGTCGATTAAGTTGCTACGCAACGGTTTTCCTAAATTGACGGTGCAAAGTTACTGAACTTTTTTGTATTGCTGATGATTTCTGCAAAGTTTTTGATGCATTGAAAAAAAAATTGGCGCTTTAGGCAGAAAGAAAGCGCAAATACCAGCGTGAAAGCCGCATGTCAAAGGCGGAAATCATGGTGATAATGATTCTCTTTCATTCATCAGGGTATCGCTGCTTGAAGCATTTTCGTCGAACTCACGTTAATTATGTACAAAGTTATGCGATTATTTGTAAAATCTATCCTTTCTGTCCTTTTTTTTTCATTTTTGCAGCATTTTTAGGCAAAAACGGCGGCCATCGTCGCGTTTTCTGCCATTCCAAGCAGTTTATTTTGAGACCATTTGCACATCGCCCGCTTGCGCAAAAAGTTGCGCAACCCTTGTCCCGACGACCTGCGACATTGGCGCAAATTTGTCGCAGACATCCTCCGTCTTCTTCGCCACACCCTCCGTCCTCTTTGCCGATAGTCTTCAACTTCTTCGCCGCTTCATCCGTCTTGACCGCCATATCCTCCATCTTGCCGCTGCCCCCATTCAGCTTCTCCGCCGCTCCGGCTGTCTTGCTCGCCATTCTGACCCTCCTGTCCGCCACCGCGCCAATCTTGCCCGCTACCAACTATATGTTGATTTCAGGGCATGAAATAATGATTGCAAAGCATGATTTCCTTATTTCGTGCCCCGAAACGACTGTTTCGCGCCTTGCAATTATCCTCAAGAGGGCTGCGGGCGCAATGGCGCTGGTGTCGGCGCAAGGCGTCGCGTACGCGAGCGATAGAGTAATTACTATTAATAGAATATAGTTAAACATATTTAATTTCGCCGTCATCCCTCCGCATCTCTTTTCCCCTCTGCAGCATGGCCGAGATGGCTCTGGCTGCCAGCCTTTGACTCCCGCCCGCATCTCGGGCGTGGTTGTTGTTGGTGAAAGTATAAGTATTTGTAATACAATATGAAGCACGTTACGCAGAATGTGCGCTCTGCCAATCGTCAAGTAGCTGCGCCCGTCTTGCCGACCATCACGCTTGGCATCAAAGTCATCTCTGCGCCCGCCGCGCGCGTGTTTATGATTGTTAACAATCACCGCGCTTGATGTGTTAATTGTTGCAAATGCCCCCAGAGCCATCTCTGCTCCTTTTTTCCATCCCTTCTGTCGTTACCTCTCCATTGCAGGACGATTGAAAAAACACTAAATGCACGTCTGAAATTCATCACGACCTTGGTGGAATTGTGTGCTGTGTACGCACACAGCGATTCCGACCACACAATTTTGCGTTAAAAGCGAAAAAAAGTTCATGAAAATTTGCACGGGAATTATATTTTTTGTTAAATTTGCGGCCATAAAACCAACGTATGCTAAACTCGGACGCGTCCAGGACCAGCCCAACGCAATAAAACCTCATTATAAAAAATTGAAGAATTAGCACTAAACGTCTATTCTTATATGTCTAACTTAAAATAATAATGTTCAACGCTATGAATGAAAAGCAATTGTTAAGATTGTGCTTTTCTGCAGCCTTGTGCATGGGTACTCTGAGTGTCAGTGCCGCTTCTACGGAAGCCACAGGCAGCTCCTACTCTGTACAGCAGGCTAATGTAAAGCAGGTTAGCGGACAGGTACTCGACGAGAACGGCGAGCCCATCATCGGAGCAACCGTTACCTTGAAGGGAACCAAGACCGCAGTGCCAACCGACGTAGATGGTAACTTCTCATTGAAGGCTCCAGCAGGTAGTAAACTTGTCATTACCTATCTGGGTTACTCCACCGTAGAAGTCAATGCCGGTGAAGGCATCAAAGTAACCATGAAGCCCGATACCGAGGTGCTGAATGAAGTTGTGGTAACAGCTCTGGGTATCAAGAAAGAAGCCAAATCACTTTCGTACAACGTACAGCAGCTTGGCGGAGATGCTGTAACAAAAGTCAAGGATGCCAACTTTGTCAACTCTCTCAATGGTAAAGTAGCCGGTGTCCAGTTTACTACTGGTTCTGCCGGCGTCGGCGGTTCTACCCGTGTCGTTATGCGTGGTGCCAAGTCACTCACCGGCAACAACGGCGTACTCTATGTCATCGACGGTATACCCATGAATGACCTCAAGGGTAGCCAGCCCGAGGGAATCTTCGAGGGTGCCGGCCAGACAGGTGATGCCGTGTCTACCATGAACCCCGATGACATCGAGAGCATCAACGTGCTCACCGGTCCTTCGGCTGCCGCCCTCTATGGTGCCAACGCCGCCAACGGTGTCATCCTCGTTACCACCAAGAAGGGTAAGAAGGGTCATATGGACGTTACCTACAGCGGCAGCTTCCAGTTTTCTGAGCCCTTTGTGATGCACGAGTTCCAGAACCAGTATGGTCCTACCGAGGCCAACTCCTACTTCAGCTGGGGTAGCAAGCTCGCCACTCCTTCAAGCTATAGCCCTAAAGATTTCTTCCAGACCGGTACCAACATCTCTAATAATGTAAGCCTCTCTGTAGGTTCTGACCACAACCAGACCTATCTCTCTTTGGGTTCGACCAATGCCCAGGGCATCATCCACAGCAATGACCTGGACCGTTACAATGTAGCTTTCCGCAACACCACAACTGCATTGAACGACAAGCTGACCATCGACTTCAGCTATATGCTCTCTACCGCCAAGGAGCAGAACATGCTGTCACAGGGACAGTATCACAACCCGCTGGTTGCCGTCTACCTCTTCCCCGCAGGCGACGACTTCAGCAAGCTCGGCTACTATGAGCGCTATGATACCAACCGCAACTTCCCAGTACAGTACTGGCCCTACGCCAACGATATGAGTATGGAGAACCCCTACTGGCAGACTGAGCGCGAGCGCTATATCAACCACAAGACCCGCAATCAGATCTCGCTCTCTCTCAACTACAAGATCAACAGCTGGCTCGACGTGACCGGTCGTGTGAAGTACGACAACAGCCACAACCGCTCCGAGTACAAGTTCTTCGCTTCTACCAACCAGTTGTATGCCTCTAAGTATGGCGCATACAAGAATCTGACCGAAGACTATACCACACTCTACGCCGAGGCATTCCTCAAGGCCAACAAGTATTTCTGCAATGAGACATGGAATGTGTCTGGTGTGCTGGGTACCAATTATACCCAGAACGACTACAAGCCTTTCGGTTTTGAGGGCCATCTGCTGGGTACCCCCAATATCTTCACCTTTGAAAACGTGAAGACCAGCGATGCCACCTTCAAGAAATATCAGGATGCCGGCTACCGTACCCGTCTGGAGAGCGTATTCGCTACTGCCCAGGTAGGCTACAAGGGTATGGCTTATGTAGACCTCACCGCCCGCAATGACTGGTCATCCAAGCTCGAAGACAATTTCTTCTACTGGTCTGCCGGTATCTCTGGCATCTGGACCGACATCTTCCCTGTCATCAAGAGCAACAAGTGGCTCAACTACTTCAAGACCCGCCTCTCTTATGCTGAGGTAGGTAATGAGCCTAACAATCCTTATCTCAAGCGCGGCGGTTACACCATCAACCCCACTACCGGTCGCCCTGAGACCACTACCGTCTTCTATGATGACCTCAAGCCCGAGCGCACCAAGTCTTGGGAGTTGGGTCTCGACTTCGTCCTCTTCCAGAACAAGTTGAAGGTCAACGCCACTCTCTATAAGTCGGCTACCTATGACCAGTTCTTCAACGTGCCTATGTCTTCATCTACCGGTTATACCAGCATCTGGACCAACGGTGGCCGCGTAGACAACAAGGGTATCGAACTCTCTGCCCGCTTCAGCCAGCCACTCGGCCCCGTAGACTGGGAGACCTATATGACCTGGACTCTCAACCGCAACGAAATCAAGGAGATGCTCCACGGATGGAAGAACCCCATCGACGGCCAGCTCTACGACCTCGACGTGATGTATCCCGCCAGCACTTCAGGTTATCAGAACCGTCTGCAGGTAGGTGGCTCTATGAGCGACATCTGGGTACGCACACTCAAGACCGACGAGCACGGAGCCATCTATGTCGACTCTGACACCAAGACCGTAGAGGCCAGCCCCAACGGCAACCAGTATTATGCTTATGCCGGCAAGGCCACACCTAACTACAACCTCTCTTGGGGCAATAGCTTCAGCTGGAAGGGTCTCAACCTCAGCTTCCTCTTCACTTACCGCAATGGTGGCGTGGTAGTCTCTGAGACACAGGCCATCCTCGACTACTATGGCGCTTCCAAGGCTTCTCAGGATGCCCGCAACAACGGTGGTGCTATCGTCAATGGCAAGCCCATCCCCGCTCAGGCTTACTATCAGGTAGTGGGTAACCCCACCAAGACCATCGATGCCATGTACACCTACAGCGCTACCAACCTGCGTCTGCAGGAACTGAGCCTCGGCTATGATGTGCCAATCACCAAGTATGTCAACTGGATCAAGGGTCTCAACCTCTCATTTGTAGCCCACAACCTGTGGATGCTCTACAACAAGGCTCCATTTGATCCTGAACTTACATCCAACACAGGAACCTACTATCAGGGCGTAGACTACTTCATGCAGCCAAGCCTCCGCAACTTAGGTTTCTCTGTTAAAGTTAAATTCTAACAAGGAGATAATACACTATGAAATCAATCATCAAATATACATTGATAGGAGCCTTTACCATGAGCTTGGCTACAGCATGTACCAACTCGTTTGAGGATATCAATACCAATCCCAATGAGGCTCACGACAAAGATATGGAGAAAGACAACCTGAGCACAGGTGCCTTCTTCACCCAGATGCAGAACAATGTGGTGCTCTACAAGGACGGTGCCGGCAACGAGTCTTCTGACTATCAGGTCTGTCAGGGTCTCTCTCATGACCTCTATTCAGGCTATATCGGTCCGACCGGTACCTGGGCCAGCGGCTCTCACAACGGTACTTACAAGATGACATGGTATGAGCAGATGTTTACCAAGCCATTCTCTCGCGTCATGCCCGCATGGCAGAGTCTGGTAAAGGCAGCCGAGAAGGGCAACCAGCCCGAAATCAAGGCTCTGGCAGACATCATCAAGGTTGAGGCTATGCACCGTGTCACCGACACCTATGGCCCTATACCTTATATCAATTATGGTAGCGGTTCGCTGGGAACTGCCTTCGACAGCCAGCAGGAAGTGTACAAGAAGTTCTTTGCCGAGCTCGACGATGCCATCGACGTGCTCACTCCTCTGGCCAGCGCCGGTGCTACTCTGATGCAGGACTACGACAATGTCTATGACGGCAGTGTCAAGAACTGGGTCAAGTTTGCCAACACTCTGCGTCTGCGTCTTGCTATCCGTGTGGCTTATGCCGATGCAGCCCTCGCCAGAACCGAGGCTGAAAAATCCATCAACAATGTCATCGGCGTCATCGAGGCTGTAGACGAACACGCCGAACTGCTCCACAGCAAGCTCAACTACTATCATCCCAACTATGATATGCAGGAGACCTTCAATGCCGGTGAAATCCGTATGAGTGCAGCCATGGACTCTTACATGAACGGTTACAACGACCCCCGTCGTACCGCCTACTTCAAGACTGCTGCCGACGACGGTGGCTATCATGGTGTGCGCTGTGGTACGGGCAACATCAGCTCTAAGGTCAGTGCCTATGCCGGAGCCAAGATTTCCAAGCTCAATATCGACAAGACCACAACTCCTATCGTGTGGATGACAGCTGCCGAGAGCTACTTCCTCCGTGCCGAGGGCGCTCTGCGTGGCTGGAACATGGGTGGTACAGCCCAGCACTTCTATGAGGCTGGTGTGAAAATCTCTTTCCAGGAGGCTGGCGTCTCTGGCGCTGACAACTATCTCGCCAACGACGAACTGACTCCCGCTGCCTATGAAGACAAGACCGGCGACGGCAACGATGCCGCTTCTCCCAGTTCTATCACCATCGCTTGGGACGAGAGCGCTGGCTTTGAGAAGAACCTCGAGCGCATCATCACCCAGAAGTGGATAGCTATGTATCCCGATGGCCCTGAAGGATGGTCTGAATTCCGTCGTACAGGTTATCCCAAGCTGTTCCCCGTGGTACGCAATGACAGCAATGGCAAGATAAGCACCAGCGTACAGATACGCCGACTGCCTTATCCACAGTCAGAGTACACCACCAACAGCGCTGCTGTCAACTCAGCAGTAAGCGTACTCAACGGCGAGTCTAACAATGGTACCGGCGACAACGGTGGCACCACTCTCTGGTGGGACAAGAAGTCACATTAATATTAATAATGTATATTAAAGATAGAACCAATATGAAATTCAGAATATTTTTCAGCGCTGCCGTAGTAGCCTCTATGGTGTTTGGGGGTCTCACAAGCTGTGATACCGACACCGAGGCCAATACCGTTCAGGGTTTGAAGACCTATGACGAGCAATATTACAAGAATCTCCGTGCGTACAAGAAGAGCGACCACGAGATCTGCTATGTTTACTATCAGAACTGGGCACCTCTCGAGGGTGTGGAAGGTAGCAAGGACCCCGCCTCTTGGGGCGAGCGTCTCGTCGGACTGCCCGACTCGCTCGATATCTGCAACCTCTGGATAGGTATTCCTACCCCAGAGACCCATCCTGTGGCTTACGCTGATATGCGCTACTGCCAGGAGAAACTGGGTACACGCTTTGTGTTCCATGCCGATGCCTCTAACTGGAACCACGCCGTGTGGTATCGTGACGAGAATATGAATGTAGACCAGAACACCATCGTAGACCTGCGTGAAGACCGTAGCGAGGAAGCTCTGCGTGCCTATGCCCGATGGGCTGTCGATACCGTGGTAAAATGTGGTCTCGATGGCGTAGACTTCGACTACGAGGGATGGGACAGCAACTCTATGTACATCGTTGCCGATGAGTGCAACAAGTATTTCGGTCCCGAAGGCAAGTGGGCAGAGAAGCTGTTCATGATAGACTATTTCGGTAGGTCCCCCGGTGACAACTGCGAACCCTATTGCGACTACCTCATCAAGCAGGCATATAGCGGCCAGGGTGCTACCGGCATGGGCGCTCCCGCTGGCTGGCCCGAGGAGAAGCACCTCTACATCGAGGCGTTTCATCAGAAACCCGACGGTGGCATGATTTGGAACTATGCCCGCTGGGAGCCCGCAAAGGGTCATAAGGGCGGTGTAGGTAGCTACTCTACCCGTTTCAACTACAACCAGTCTAAGAACGGACAGCCCTATCAGGCTCTGCGTGAGGCCATTCAGATTATGAATCCCGCGTTGAATAAATAAACGTATCAACACTACAATAAACAGAAACAATAATGAATATCAAGTATAGTTTAATGTCGGCAGCCCTGCTGCTCATGGCAGGCGGTACAGTACTGACCGGCTGTAATGCTGAGGGCGACGACTTCGATTATGGCAAGAACGGACTTCTGGTAGTAGGTACCGAGGTTACTCCCGTTCAGAAATTTGTGGTTGAGGATACCCCTTCTTCGTATCCTATCTCTATCCAGGCAACCAGCAAGGTAGAAAGTGATGTTAAGGTTTCACTCGCCATCGATACTGCATTGGTATCGCAGTACAACCTTAAGAATGGTAGCTCTTACTATGGCATACCATTGGACTGTGTAGAACTCGAGAACAGCGAGGTAACCATCAAGGCTGGTAGCGCTGTATCTACAGCCACTGCTGTCAAGGTGGTAAGCACCGAGTCATTTGTCGAGGGACGCAGCTACATGATTCCTGTTACCATCAAGGCCGTATCTGGTGGCAATCTGGATGTCGTTGAGGCTTCGCGCACTCTCTTCATCCGCATCTCACGTGTGCTCAACTTCCACCATATGTCATACACCTCTACCGCTTCATCCAACTTCATCTTTGATGAGAGCAAGAAGGTAGACCTGGGCAACTACACCATCCAGTTCAAGTTCTATGCCAACGGCTTCGGATATGCCGGTAACATCCAGCGTGTGCTGGCTATCGAGGGTGCCAATGAGGAAATGGCCAATATGTTCCGCTTTGGTGAGTCTGGTTCTGCTGGTGGCGACATCCTCCAGTGGATTTATCCCGGTGGCGGTATGTTCTCTACCACTCACTTTGCTGCCCGTCGCTGGTATCTCGTGACCTGTACCTACAACGGCTCCGACTTCAATATGTATGTAGATGACAACCCCTCACCCGATGCCAATGCGTCTGTATCAGGCAAGTCTACTCCCTTCCAGCGTTTCGAGCTGGGTATGTCTTGGGGTAACTACTATGCCAGCCAGTACTTCAGCGGTCGTCTGGCTGAGATTCGTCTGTGGAACAAGGCCCTCTCTCCCAGCACCATCGCTACCACTCTCTGTGGCGTAGACCCCAACTCTGATGGTCTCGTGGCTTACTGGAAGATGAACCAGACAGAGGGCTATGTCATCAAGGACGTTTCTAACCACGGTTATGACATGGACTGGAAGAATACCGTGCGCGACAAGAACGAGAGCGGTAATCTCTCAGCTACAACCGATGCTTATCAGGGTATCTCTTGGGGCATAGACGAAAACAACAAGTGTTCTGAGTAATCAAAGGAGGATAGTAACAATGAAAAATATAATCAAATCAGCAGCCCTCGGTGTCTTGGCAGTAGCCGGCATCACGATGGCATCATGCTCGAGCGACACCGTATATGACGTGGTGGGCAATCCCAACAACCTCGTTTACTTCAAGGCTAACGCCAACAATACCTTTACAGGTACGGTTGCTCATACTCCGGTAGGTGACTTCGGTTCGCTCAAGGGCGAATTCCCTGTAAAAGTGCAGCGTGCCCCAAGCCAGAATTGCAAGGTATATGTAGTCTCAGATCCCAGCCTGGTTGAAGCCTACAATGCCGAGCATAACACTTCTTATGTTGCTCTTCCCGAGTCTGCCGTTACATTCGAGAACCAGAACGTCACGGTAGAAGCAGGAAAGACGGATGCAAGCGATACCGTGAAGGTAACTCTCAATGAGAGTGCTCTGGCTTCGCTCACCGAGAAGGCCTATATGATGGCTGTCAAGATAGGTTCTGCCGAGGGAGAACTTAAGGGCAGCGAGGAGCGTGGCGTAGGTTATCTCATCGTGAACACAGAGACCAAACTCGTCAAGGATATTTCTTCTAAAGATGACGTTGTAGGAACTCTCCTTACTGATTATACTGGTTGGAATGTTAAGTATGACAGCGGTGTAGATATTACCGCCAGCGAACTCTTTGATGGTGACCTGACCAATGGCGCTGGTCTCCGTGCCGACGGCAATGATGGCAAGACCAAGGTAGTCATCGTGGATATGGGCGGCAATAAGTCTGTCAGCGGTTTCCGATTCTCACGCTACTACAAGTCCTGGTATGGCGGATGGTGGTATGATGAGTACTATTTCTCTGCTGTCAAGATTGAGTTGAGCAAAGATGGTGTCAACTGGGATGAGGCTGGTACCGTCACAGAGAGCGAAATGCCCAAGAACGGAGGTTACCAGTACTGTTCGTTCTATGGTGGTGTGTCAGCACGCTACATACGCCTCTCTATTGAGAGTGGCTCTTCTTCAGTATCAAGTCTTGCCGAATTAGGCGTATATGTAGCCAACTGATAGATAAGCAAGAATACACCTAACGGGCTAATGACCGTAGGGGTTCAATATTAAGGGGTGCCTGGTCGATATGAAGACCAGGCACCCCTTTTATCAATGTCTCTCTGATTGTTCTGATTGTTGCTGCTGCAACTGTTACTACCACCCAACCAGCAGCCCTCTATGGGCGCTTGAGTATCACTTTGCCTTTGTAGACTGTGTCGGCGGCGCTGTCGAGGTCGTCCAGCAGCTGTGCCTTGGCGGCGGGATAGGTGCCGCGGTGCAGGATGAGGGTGTTGGTCTGCTTGACGGTGCGCCCCTCTACGCTTACGGTCGATGTGAAGGAGCCTATCTCGTTGCTTATGCTTACCGGCTTGGGCGTGGCTTCTAACATACATCCCTCGGGCAGCGTCATCTCGATAATCTCCACGTTCTTGAAGCCTTGGTCTATGTAGATCTCGTGCTTGCGGTCGCGCGCTATGTGGCTCGGGACAAAGTTGCTGTGCAGCGGGTTGATGGTGGCAAAGAGGCGGGCACGCGTGCTGGTGGCTATCTGCACCTGGTCGGCCTCGACCGAGGCTGAGATGAGGGGCAGGAGACCACGCCCGCCCTCGCCCTTGCGGTAGCCCATCCTCGCCACAGCCCGCTTTATGTTGCCAAAGGGCAGACTGTAAGCTCTCGCAGCCGCATTGATGCAGTCTTTCTCGCTCTTCTTGAGCCAGCCATAGAGCCTGGTGTAGCGATGACAGCTATAGCTGTCGATGATGTTTATGCTGCCGGTGCCGTCGGGGCGGAAAACGGTCTTTACCTTGGTAGTGCGCAGATTGAGCGTATCGGCATAGTCGGGCAGGATGACCCTGTGTCCGCCCTTGTCGCTTATCTCTACCGCCTCGTGCCCCGCTATGTCGTCGTGGGTATAGCCCAGAGGTATCTCTGGGTTGGTACACTCCATCCATATCACCCCTTTGGAGGTGGGCACCTTGAGGATGACGTGGTTGAGCTGCTGGAAGTTGGGCAGGTCGATGAGCCTGTCATACTTGGTGCTGATGAGCGTATAGGTCGAAGCCACGCCCGCTTCTGCCAGCATGGCCTTCATCAGATTGGTCAGTGCCTTGCAGTCGCCGAAGCCTTTGCGCCACACAAACTCGGCAGCCAGCGGGCGGTAGCCGCCTATACCCAGCTGGATGCTCACATAGCGGGTGTGGCGGCGCAGCAGGTTGTAGAGCACCCTCACCTTGTCCCAGTCGGTGGTACAGGTGTCGGTGAGCTCGTGCACCTTGGCCCGGGCGTCGTCGGGCAGCACGTCCATGCCCTGGCAGAGGCTGTTGATCCACAGTCCAAACTCTTCCCACGACTTCATGCTGCCCTGTGTGCCGTAATAATCAAGTCTTTCTGGCACGAAGAGCACTTTGGGAATCTGCTGCAGCAGCGGTTTGCTGAACTCCTCATAGACCACCTCTCCCTGGTTGGCGAGCGTGAAAGTCCAGCGTTTCTTCCCCTTGGGCGTGGTGCTCTCCACGGGCTTCATGTCGGTGTCCATAGCCACATAGCGCAGGTTCATCGATGCCGGGAAGTCTATCATGTAGGTAGCCTCCTTGACCTCGGTGTCATAGGCGGGTATGGGCAAGAAGGGCGGATAGCTTATGGTGTTGTCCGTGCGGTGGTAGGTCACATCGGTGGTCACCACGATGGGGTAGAGAGGCAGGTCTATGCTCAGTTCCACGCTCTTCAGGTCGGTGACCATGTCTCCCGAGTACTCCGAATACTTCAGGTCTCCGGCTTTGTATTTCTTGTTGAACTTGCTGTTTACCCCTTCGACCACGCAGGCGAAGCGTTCAATCTTCTCCGACTTGTCGAGCGTGGTGTAGAAGTTGGCCAGCTGGCTCATGGTCTCCTTGTATATCACCACCTCGGTGTGCTCGGTCATGCGGTATTCGCTCTGCGAGATTACGTCGATGTGCACTGTCTGCTTGCGTATCTGTGCTGTGGGTTCTGCCCATGCCGCGGCAGCCCATGCCGTGACTGCGGCGATAAGCGTGATGATTCTCATGGCTTCTTCTTTAGTACTATGAGGTCTTTGCTACGCTCCACGATGTTGGCGAAGAATGTCTTCACCTCGTCGTAGCGGTTGTTGGCAAAGAATACCTTGTTGATTTTGAAGATGGTGTTACACTTGATGACATTGTTGGCTACACCGCAGACGATGCGTGCCGTTATCTCGCGCCCTTGGGTAGCGATGTTCACGCTCTTGGGCAGTTCCTCTACCTCCCAACCCTCGGGGATGGTGATGGTGTAGAGGCTGCGCTCGGTATGGATGAATGGAAACTCTATGGGCATCTGGCGGGTGGCGTCGGTGAACGGGTTGCTCTTGACCATGGGGTAGATGATGGGCGAGATGTAGATGTGGTCGTCTGTGGCTTCACCCTTGCGGGTAAAGGTGTAGTCCTCGCTCGCCTCGTCGCCAAACTCCTTGGCGTCGGTGGTCTTGTAGTCGGCTATACTGATGTTGAAGTCTTCCTCCTTGTCGGTCACATATTCCTTCTCGTCCTTGGCTTGCGCATAGTGGGAGCGGAACATATAGGCACCCGTACCTCGGTGTACGGCCTTGACCTTGCCCTTGAGTTCGCCGTTGACGTCTATCGCTGCCGTCACTACATTGCTTTCGGTGTCTTTGCCTATGAGCTGCAGGTCTACCCACTTCTCGCCCTCTTGCTTGCTCAGGATGCGCGCCTTGTTGACATACAGAGAGGGAGTGAACGCGTTGAGGAAGCCTTTCTCCGACGAGGCGTCGGCATACATCATCTTGCCTTCGCCCATGGGTATTCCCACCACAAAGGTGTTGAGCTTGTCCATGCTGGGGTAGGTCACGGGCAGCGTGCCGGTGTTGCGTAGGCGCATCACCACGGGCACCGCCTCGATGCCGGCGTCGCGCAGCATGTTGACCATTATCAGGTTGATGTCGGCGTTGGAGCCTGTGCCCGCCTTGGCGGTCTTCGCCATCGACTGTGGGCTCAACTCGAACGTCTCGTTCCACTTGAGGTGGCTGAAGAGCAGTCGCAGCACCGCTGCAGCACGTTGCTCCGTGTCGGCTATCTTGTCTATGCCCTTCTCCTTGATTTCGTCACAGTAGGGGCTTTTGCTTCCAAACTTGCTTCCAAACCAGTCGGCCTTGTGCAGCATCTCGTCTATGCGCTCCCAGGTCTCTCCGAAGTCCTTGTAGCCCACATAGGGGAAGTTGGTGGCTGTGAGCTCGGCGGTGATGCGGGCGATGTAGTCTCTCTTGCACCACACGTAGTCGTCGCCTTTGGCGGCAGGCATGTTGTTGCCCACATAGACATAGTTCTTGCTGGTGGTCTGTATCACGTCTCTGCGCTCTACGAGCCCATCGCCCAGGATGGGCTGCAGCAGTCCGGGTCCGCGCAGTTCATACCTGAACAGCAGCCACTCGGGAATGATGGATGTATATCTTGCGTGTACCACGGGGATGGGTTGTTGGGCGTTCCAGTCGTCCATCTGGTAGTAGAGGTCGCTGCTCACGTTGTATTCGTACTCGATGACCGACCCTACCTTGGCCTGGGGGATGGTAAACTTGACGCGGTCGTGGTATTCGTCGATCTTCTCGGTGAATATCATGTCGCTCTTCATCTTGGTCTTGACCACCTTGCCGTTCTCGAGGTTAACGGCGACTGCCTTGATGCCGAAAATCTTCTCATGGCCCTTGGCGCCCTGGCTGTTGTAGAGCACGTGGTCTACGTTGGCATAGTCCTTGCCGGCGTCCTTGAGTATCTTGATGCGGAAGCGGTTGGTGGTGACTTCGGTGATGTCGCCGCCGTCGAGGCGAAAGCCCACATCGCGCAGGTTGAGCAGCACCACGGCTGCCGCCGATGAGTCTTTGTCGTAGGTGGTCATCTTCAGTTCTTCCATGGTGGGTTCGCCGAATTTGAACTTGGGCAGGCTCTGGCCCCAGGCAGCCACCGACATCAACAGGGCGGCTGTGAGCATGATGATTACAGGTTTTCTGGTCATAGTAGAATGATTTGCGTTAGATGATATTTTGCAAAGATAGTGCAAACCGAACGCCATAAGCTCGCTTAATGGCCGAGGTGCAGCCTATCTTATGCAAAGATAGTGCAAACCGAACGCCATAAGCTCGCTTAATGGCCGAGGTGCAGCCTATCTTATGCAAAGATAGTGCAAACCGTCGTACCGACCAAGCCCATGGCGATATTTCTTACGTTTTTGCTCGATTTTTGTTGACATTCTGTCGGTGAGGGCAGGGCTGTGGCAGTCCATCTGTGCATCCCGGAAGAAAAAGGACTGATTTCCTTTTGTTCTTCACGCCGTTTGTGCTAACTTTGTAGCATAAAACCTAAAGATATGAAGATAAGTATAAAGAAAGCATTGGTCTGCTGCCTGTTGTTTGCCGGCGCTACGGCTATGGCACAGCAGCCCGCCATCATTCCCGTACCCGACCAGATGACGGTGGGCACAGGAGCGTGGACCATCAAGAAGAGTGCAACCATCGGTTGCGACAATGCACAGCTGCGGCCTGCCGCCGAGTATCTCAGCCAGATGCTCAGCCGCGCCACGGGCTATCGCTTTGCCGTCAAAAATGGCAAGGGCGACATCCGCCTTACCCTTGCCAATGAGGGCAATGCCGGTGCCTATCGCCTCAGCGTCACCGGCAAGGGAGTGACCATCGAGGGCGACACCTACCGTGGCGTCATCAACGCCATAGCCACCCTGCGCCAGCTGCTGCCCGACGACATCGAGTCACAGCAGGTGGTGGCACGCACGTGGACGGTGCCCTGTGTGACCATCACCGACGCGCCACGCTTCGAGTGGCGTGGCATGGAGCTCGACTGCTCCCGCCACTTCTTTACCGTCGACGAGGTCTACAAGCTGCTTGACGTGCTGGCGCTCTACAAGATAGACAAGATGCACTGGCACCTCACCGACGACCAGGGATGGCGCATCGAGATTAAGCGCTATCCACTCCTCACCGAGCGTGGTGCATGGCGCATCTACAACAACCAGGATACCGTGTGCATGAAGCGTGCCGCCGAGGAAGATGCACCCGACCTGCAGGTTCCTGTTGCCCGTACGCGCCGCGATGATAAGGGACGCACCCTCTATGGTGGCTTCTACACCCAGCAGCAGGTGCGCGACATCGTGGCTTATGCCCAGGTGCGTGGCATCGAGATTATCCCCGAGATAGATATGCCCGGCCACAGCCTGATGGCCATCGACAACTACGACGGACTGTCGTGCTTCAAGCAGACGGGATGGGGCAAGCTCTTCACCACGCCTATGTGCCCGGGCAAGGACACCATGCTCGAGTTCTGCAAGAACGTGTGGAGCGAGGTCTTCGACCTCTTTCCATCGCGCTACGTACACATCGGCGGCGACGAGGTCGACATGAAAAACTGGAAGACCTGCCCCGACTGCCAGAAGCGTATGAAGGACCATCACCTCACGACCGAGCCACAGCTGCAGGCATGGTTCAACCACTATATGGAGGACTTCTTCACCGCCCACGGCAAGACCATGATAGGCTGGGACGAGATTATCGCCGGCGGACTCACCGCCAACTCGGCCGTGATGTGGTGGCGCTCATGGGCTGCCGACTCGCCCAAGCAGACCACCTCGCATGGCAATGCGCTGATATGCTCGCCCAACTCCGAGTTCTACATCGACTATCAGGAAGACCGCAACTCCATCCCCGCCATCTACCGCTTTGACCCCGTCAAGGGACTCGACGCCAAGGAGCAGCAGCTGGTGCTGGGTGTGCAGGCCAACCTCTGGACCGAATGGGTGCCCACGATGAACCGCGTGTGGTATCAGGCGTTCCCACGTGTGATAGCCACCGCCGAGCTGGGATGGAGCAAGCCCCAGACCATGAATATCGACAACTTCACCAGCCGCCTCGTCGCCCATCTGCCCCGTCTGCAGAAGATGGGTGTCACCTATCGCATACCCGACCTCACTGGCTTCTATAATGTCAATGTCTTCACCGACAAGGGCGTGGTCGATGTCAAGTGTGCCGACCCCTCGGCCACCATACGCTACACCACCGACGGTAGCATACCCGGCGTCAACGCACAGCTCTATGCCGGACCGATGACCATCACCGAGACCACGCATTTCACCTTCCGCACCTTCGGCCCCGACAACCGCAAGGGTGATATGGTGAAGTGCAGCTATGTCAAGGAAGACCTGGCACCGGCTGTGACCGCCGACAGTCTGAAGGAAGGACTGCAGGTGGCATGGCACGACTACGACGGACGCGACTGTGCCGGCATAGACCAGGCTGCGCTCAACGGCACCTATGTTACCACCGGCATCCAGATACCCGCCGAGGCAAAGGGCAATATCGGACTTATCTTCAACGGATATATCGACATCCCCGCCGACGGCATCTATACCTTCGCCCTGCTCTCTGACGACGGCAGCTATCTGAAGATAGACGATACGATGGTAGCAGACAATGATGGCGAGCACAGCCCGCGCGAAATCATCGGCCAGCACGCCATGCGCCGCGGTCTCCACCCCATCTATGCCCGCTACTTCGACCACAACGGTGGTCAGCTGCGTCTGCGCGTCATGGACGACAAAGGCAACGATGTCCAGGTGCGTTTCTGCCACTAAGGCTTACCTTATTATATAGTACAGGCGCCACGTGACGCCCGTTACTACCGACTCCATTGTCCGCAATGCCATCACCCCAGGCATTGCGGATATTTTTTTGATGCCTTGTGGTGAGGGAGGCATGTGGCGTGGTGGTCCCCCGTATTGTGGGCAGCGCCCTACGTTCCCGTTTTGCCAGCCTCCCGATTTCCCCGCGCTCCATCCCCTTCGTGCGGAGGCGTCCTATAGCCATTGTAAACCATGTGTTTGGAAGCACCGTGATTGTCATCGTCGGCTCGTATCATAAGATACGTGACCTCGTGCCTTATGATACGCGGGCTCGTAACAAATGACGCGCGGCCTCGTACCTATTGATACGAGCCACCAACTGTGGTTGGTGCGGCGGTGTGTTTGGTTGGCATGGTGTCGTGTGTGGTTGGTGCGGCGGTGTGTTTGGTTGGCATGGCGGTGAGCGTGGTTGGCGCGGCGATGTGCGTGGTTGGTGCGGCGGTGTGCGTGGTTGATGCGGCGGTGTGCGTGGTTGATGCGGCGGTGTGTTTGGTTGGCGCGGCGGTGTGCGTGGTCGATGCGGCGGTGTAATTGGTTGACAGCCGGAAAGCACCCTGCAGCAACTCTGTAGGAGTTGCGATTTCATAGCCCAGGGTTGCGGGCGAAGCACGCTACCCTGGGTAGCTGCCCCACTAATGTGGCAACGCTGTAAGTGTTGCGATTAGCCGTAGGCGTTACCTCAATTGATATGCTCGCCCTGTACCTTCCTGAAAAAAGTTGAATGGATTTTACATTAACCCGACTATAAGTTGATTGTTTTTTTACTTAACCCTAGTCAAGGTTGAATTTATTCTCTTAACCCTATTGAAAGTTGAGTATTGTCTTTTGATACGGACTCAATCATTTCCAGTGTTTGTGCTGCAAAAGTAGTCGATCCTTCTGACACTTCCAAATTTTCAAGATATTTTTCTCTGTAGCTAGTCCATTTTTTCTGTATTTTGCCCTTGCATAAAGCAGCCTCATGTGGTGTCATATTATTAAGACTCATATGAGGACGCTCGTTGTTATAGAATTCGACGGCTTTATGCATTGCTTTTCTTACTTCGGCTATAGAATGGAATTTGATATCTCTGAACAGTTCATTTTTTAAAGTGTTGTTTATGCGCTCGGCGATTGCGTTGTCCTTAGGGTCACCACTTTCCGTCATGCTAATCTTGATTCCCGCATCAAGCAGCAGCGATGTGTACGCGGCACTGACATATTGCACACCTCTGTCTGAATGATGGATAAGGCCTGTCTTGTCTTCTTCTGCAAGTGTGTCAAATGCTTTTATAAGACATTCTACGCTACACCATGCTTCAAGGCTTTCACCCACATACCATGAAATTATTTCTTTGGTATATGCATCGGTTATGATTGAAACATAGCAGAATATGTATTCGTTGTCATTCAGCCATATTGGCACATAGGTTATGTCTGTTACCCAAACCTGGTTCTTGCGTGTGGGGATGATTTCCTTGACAAGGTTAGGATATGTGGGAAGACCGTGCGCAGAATCGGTTGTGCGTGGTTTCTTGCGTGGCATGCGTACCTGTAGGTTGTTGCGGGCTATGATGTCCATCATTTTGTCACGGCCTACCATGTGTGCGTAATGACTCCCAAAACGGCGGACATAAATCTCGTGCAGCTTCGCACCTCCTATACCCCTGTCGTAGGTGCGTATTTCTCGTACAAACTCCACGACCATCTCTTCTGTCAGGCGCTGTTTCGCCGATGTGTCCTTGTGCTGGTAATAAGCCTGCCAGCTCTTGCCAAACAGCCGACAGAGAAGGCCCATGGTCTGGCCTTTGACCTTCTCTGTGGCAAGCTCCTTTACTGTTTGGCACCAGATTTTTTTCTTATTGGAATGTTGAAGGTTTTCTCGGCGAGGTCTATCATCACGTCCTTGGCATGATTTGACCATTCTGCCATCTTCAATGCTTCCTGGAGCTCCGCGTTCTCGCGTCTGAGGCGTGCGAGTTCTTCTTCCGGAGTCTCCAATCGACTGGCGGTCTTTTGAGGCATAGGCTTGGGATTTAGATTTGAATACTCTTTTGCTCGGGAGCAGACACCTTTAGGCTTACCTACAGGCTGGCTTCCTTCTGCAAAGGTACTAATCCATCTCCAAATAGTCTCACGTCTGATGCCAAAAACTCTTGCTAATTCTGCCTTACTGACTCCATTTACCAGATGTGCGTGCA
>NZ_NPJL01000008.1:0-2077 GCF_002251325.1 Prevotella sp. P4-67 | reverse complement strand
GTAGTCCCAGGCAGACTTGAACTGCCGACCTCCACATTATCAGTGTGGCGCTCTAACCAACTGAGCTATAGGACTGTCTGACTCGGCGTTCAATTAACCTGTGGGCTTAACTGCGCCCAGTTTCTTTCTATTCTCTTTTTCAGATTCGCGGTAGTACAAGAAAGCCTGGGAGTAACACTCCACTACCTATATATAATATATAAGACTTTCCTTCATCATTCTGATATTGCGTCTCTCCAGAAAGGAGGTGTTCCAGCCGCACCTTCCGGTACGGCTACCTTGTTACGACTTAGCCCCAATTACCAGTTTTGCCCTAGGCCGATCCTTGCGGTCACGGACTTCAGGCACCCCCGGCTTTCATGGCTTGACGGGCGGTGTGTACAAGGCCCGGGAACGTATTCACCGCGCCATGGCTGATGCGCGATTACTAGCGAATCCAGCTTCGTGGGGTCGGGTTGCAGACCCCAGTCCGAACTGAGGGACACTTTGATGATTAGACGGACGTTGCCGGCCGCCTGCTTTCTGTATGCCCCATTGTAACACGTGTGTAGCCCCGGACGTAAGGGCCGTGCTGATTTGACGTCATCCCCACCTTCCTCACACCTTACGGTGGCAGTATCCGCAGAGTGCCCGGCTTCAACCGATGGCAACTACGGAGAGGGGTTGCGCTCGTTATGGCACTTAAGCCGACACCTCACGGCACGAGCTGACGACAACCATGCAGCACCTTCACAGGAGCCCCGAAGGGCCTCACCATCTCTGGATCGTTCTCCTGCAATTCAAGCCCGGGTAAGGTTCCTCGCGTATCATCGAATTAAACCACATGTTCCTCCGCTTGTGCGGGCCCCCGTCAATTCCTTTGAGTTTCACCGTTGCCGGCGTACTCCCCAGGTGGGATGCTTAACGCTTTCGCTTGGCCGCTTACCAAAGTGGCAAACAGCGGGCATCCATCGTTTACCGCGCGGACTACCAGGGTATCTAATCCTGTTCGATACCCGCGCTTTCGAGCTTCAGCGTCAGTTACACTCCAGTAAGCTGCCTTCGCAATCGGGGTTCTTCATGATATCTAAGCATTTCACCGCTACACCATGAATTCCGCCTACTTTGTGTGTACTCAAGCCCTCCAGTTCGCGCTGCAGTGCAGGGGTTGAGCCCCTACATTTCACAACACGCTTAAAAGGCGGCCTACGCTCCCTTTAAACCCAATGAATCCGGATAACGCCTGGACCTTCCGTATTACCGCGGCTGCTGGCACGGAATTAGCCGGTCCTTATTCATGCGGTACCTGCAAAACGCCACACGTGGCGAACTTTATCCCCGCATAAAAGAAGTTTACAACCCATAGGGCAGTCGTCCTTCACGCTACTTGGCTGGTTCAGGCTTCCGCCCATTGACCAATATTCCTCACTGCTGCCTCCCGTAGGAGTTTGGACCGTGTCTCAGTTCCAATGTGGGGGACCTTCCTCTCAGAACCCCTACCGATCGATGCCACGGTGGGCCGTTACCCCGCCGTCAAGCTAATCGGACGCATCCCCATCCGCAACCGGCCGAAACCTTTACTCCATTTCAGATGCCATCCGTGGAGACCATGGGGTATTAGTCTTACTTTCGCAAGGTTATTCCCCAGTTGCGGGAAGGTTGGATACGCGTTACTCACCCGTGCGCCGGTCGCCATCCGCAATAGCAAGCTATCGCGATGCTGCCCCTCGACTTGCATGTGTTAAGCCTGTAGCTAGCGTTCATCCTGAGCCAGGATCAAACTCTCCATTGTAAAAATATTGTCCAACTCCACCATAAGTGGATGATTGTTTGCTCTGTTCAGGACGCTAATATCCTTAGTTCAAGTCTAAAGTACCTGTCTCTATATTTATTGACGGTAGCTTCATTTTACCCAAGTGGCTTCCCGATCGCTCCGGAAGCCGCTCGCTTCTTGTACTACTACTCTTCTGTTTATCTTAAATCTTTCAAAGAACTCTTTCTTCAGCGCTCAGGAGAAGTGTTTCATTCTCGAAAGCGGATGCAAAGGTATAGCTTTTTTCAACACAAACCAAACATTTCAACAAAAAAGTTGAAAATA
>NZ_NPJL01000079.1:0-213 GCF_002251325.1 Prevotella sp. P4-67 | reverse complement strand
CTCAACCCTGGGCTGGGGAAGCGCAACTCCTACAGAGTTGCTGGGGGTGCGTACCGTCCACAATGGGCTAATAATACCGCCGTCATGGGTAGAGGCGCTGCACGCCTCAACCCTGGGCTGGGGAAGCGCAACTCCTACAGAGTTGCTGGGGGTGCGTACCGTCCACAATGGGCTAATAATACCGCCGTCATGGGTAGAGGCGCTGCACGCCTC
>NZ_NPJL01000078.1:0-2396 GCF_002251325.1 Prevotella sp. P4-67 | reverse complement strand
GTTTTGCTTGTTTTCTTTTTGCAACACTAAGATAAGTGAAAATTCTGACATGGCAAAATCCTGGGCAACTTTTTGTTGCTCAGGAACTTATAAATAAAGTTAAATTATAGTGTTGCGGAATTAAGGAAAGTTAAAAAATCCTCCCACTTTTGTTAGATATATTTTTTTGTGTAATTTTGTAATCGTTATGCGGCAGTAATAATATACATATTAATACGAGTTAGTAATCCTGTAGTTCTCACATGCTACGAGGAGGTATTAAAAGGTGCGTTTCGACAATGCATCTATTGTAGTATATTATTGCTTAATCCAAATGAATATTATAAATTTAGGAATTCTTGCTCACATTGATGCAGGAAAAACTTCCGTAACCGAGAATCTGCTGTTTGCCAGTGGAGCAACGGAAAAGTGCGGCCGTGTGGATAATGGTGACACCATAACAGACTCTATGGATATAGAGAAACGTAGAGGAATTACTGTTCGGGCTTCTACGACATCTATTATCTGGAATGGAGTGAAATGCAATATCATTGACACTCCGGGACACATGGATTTTATTGCGGAAGTGGAGCGGACATTCAAAATGCTTGATGGAGCAGTCCTCATCTTATCCGCAAAGGAAGGCATACAAGCGCAAACAAAGTTGCTGTTCAATACTTTACAAAAACTGCAAATCCCGACAATTATATTTATCAATAAAATTGACCGTGACGGTGTGAATTTAGAGCGTTTGTATCTGGATATAAAAACAAATCTGTCTCAAGATGTCCTGTTTATGCAAACTGTTGTCGATGGATTGGTTTATCCGATTTGCTCCCAAACATATATAAAGGAAGAATACAAAGAATTTGTATGCAACCATGACGACAATATATTAGAACGATATTTGGCGGATAGCGAAATTTCACCGGCTGATTATTGGAATACGATAATCGATCTTGTGGCAAAAGCCAAAGTCTATCCGGTACTACATGGATCAGCAATGTTCAATATCGGTATCAATGAGTTGTTGGACGCCATCTCTTCTTTTATACTTCCTCCAGAATCAGTCTCAAACAGACTTTCAGCTTATCTCTATAAGATAGAGCATGACCCCAAAGGACATAAAAGAAGTTTTCTAAAAATAATTGACGGAAGTCTGAGACTTCGAGACATTGTAAGAATCAACGATTCGGAAAAATTCATCAAGATTAAAAATCTAAAGACTATTTATCAGGGCAGAGAGATAAATGTTGATGAAGTGGGGGCCAATGATATCGCGATTGTAGAAGATATGGAAGATTTTCGAATCGGAGATTATTTAGGTACTAAACCTTGTTTGATTCAAGGGTTATCTCATCAGCATCCCGCTCTCAAATCCTCCGTCCGGCCAGACAGGTCCGAAGAGAGAAGCAAGGTGATATCCGCTCTGAATACATTGTGGATTGAAGACCCGTCTTTGTCCTTTTCCATAAACTCATATAGTGATGAATTGGAAATCTCGTTATATGGTTTGACACAAAAGGAAATCATACAGACATTGCTGGAAGAACGATTTTCCGTAAAGGTCCATTTTGATGAGATCAAGACTATCTACAAAGAACGACCTGTAAAAAAGGTCAATAAGATTATTCAGATCGAAGTGCCACCCAACCCTTACTGGGCCACAATAGGGCTGACGCTTGAACCCTTGCCGTTAGGGACAGGGTTGCAAATCGAAAGTGACATCTCCTATGGTTATCTGAACCATTCTTTTCAAAATGCCGTTTTTGAAGGGATTCGTATGTCTTGCCAATCTGGTTTACATGGATGGGAAGTGACTGATCTGAAAGTAACTTTTACTCAAGCCGAGTATTATAGCCCGGTAAGTACACCTGCTGATTTCAGACAGCTGACCCCTTATGTCTTCAGGCTGGCCTTGCAACAGTCAGGTGTGGACATTCTCGAACCGATGCTCTATTTTGAGTTGCAGATACCCCAAGCGGCAAGTTCCAAAGCTATTACAGATTTGCAAAAAATGATGTCTGAGATTGAAGACATCAGTTGCAATAATGAGTGGTGTCATATTAAAGGGAAAGTTCCATTAAATACAAGTAAAGACTACGCCTCAGAAGTAAGTTCATACACTAAGGGCTTAGGCGTTTTTATGGTCAAGCCATGCGGGTATCAAATAACAAAAGGCGATTATTCTGATAATATCCGCATGAACGAAAAAGATAAACTTTTATTCATGTTCCAAAAATCAATGTCATCAAAATAATGGAGCGGTCAGGAAATTTCTATAAGGCAACCTAAAATCCGCAACTATCATCCAATACACGATTAAGGGTAGATTTATGAGTCGTTAGTAGCAGCTTTCAGTAAAAAGCAACAGCACAACATCAATATGTAGCCACCATCCCCTTACCCCACGATGC
>NZ_NPJL01000077.1:0-11107 GCF_002251325.1 Prevotella sp. P4-67 | reverse complement strand
AAGCGCATCAAACGCTCTTGGAGCTTTTCTGGATTGGCATCAATGGTAAGAATCATGCTCATGTATTATGTGAACTGCTATACTTTCCTTGAGGAACCAGAAAAAGACTGGGCAAAAATGGTTCAGGTGATTAGAGAGGGGCTTACTTTTTATAAAACAAGCCCAGAGTCCCATTTCAGGACTTCGGGCGGGGAATTTGTGCTCTTTAGAGTTTTAGCGGACAGCAATGAAATGGAAAAGGCGGCTTGTTTCGGATGGTTGCGATTTACTGAAGTTGCATAGTGACAACAGCTCCTATAGGTGCTTTGCCATTGCTTCAATGCTGTGCAAAAAATGTTTATACCATTCCTGTTATTTCTTTGTAATGTCATTGAGCAGAAGGTCACCGCATTTCTGATAAACCTCATCAAAGATTTCCCTGCAACGCTTCTCGCCCATTTTAATCTTTGTCCCAACGGCTATGAAGTCCTGAAGAGTAGGGTAGCCGGTAGAGTTGACAGATGTAGCGTGCTGACCATTGTAGCCTTCTGTGCATAGGGTAAGGTCGTATGCAGGAGCAAGATGCCAGATGAACTTGCCATTTGAATCCTTACGAACCTGGTAACTGAAGTTCTTGCAGTGGTCATCCTTGTTGTCGGTAAGGTAGTTGAATACCATGCGACGGTATATTTCCTCCACATACTTTGGATTCTGTGTGATGTAGCCAGTCAAAGCAAGCAAGTTGCTGTAGTCAAGCACAGGCTCAGACAGTGAAAGGCATAGCAAACCACCTGCAGTAGCTGTATGGATGCGCTCGCCATCGTCGGTAAGGTCAAATCGCTTAGTTGTAAAGTACTTGCCATTGGTAAGCTTGAAGTCTGGAACATCGATGCCACACTTGCGTGCTATCTCATTGTAATGGTATTCCTGCAGTCCCATGTCTTTAGGATCGTATGTGTGACGGAATTTTACAAGCCAATGTCCTTCTGCGTCTGAGAACACTGCCTTTGGACGGCAACCACCACTGTTACCGCTGTTGTAGAGCAGAAGTCCAGCGTCTGTGTCCTGCTGTTCTTTGAGAACTTCCAGAGCCTTCTCTTGGAGTAAGTCGAAGTCGGTAATATTTTCTCCTGTTGATATGATGGCCTCAGGCTCGTATGTCAAAGCTCCCATGCCGCTATTGCCTACGATGCTCAGTCGCTCAATGGCAGTCAGTTTCCTGTCATCAATGCCTTCACGCATCAAAGCCTTGTGAAGGAGATAGCGACCGTAGCCATCGGGAAGACTGTCCTCAAAGATGCCGAAGTCACCATACAGAGTTGTTGGCTTTGCAAGAAACAATCCAGTCTTCAGCGGAAGTTCCAATGGCGAAATGCTGAATCCCTCTGCAAGCCAGCGAGGATCATACTCAAAAGCCAGACACTTGTCGCCAGGGGTCAGCGAGATTACTCCTACAATCTCACCGTGGTATTTTACAGTTAGTCTATCTATATTGTTCATTGCTTATGTGCTCTCGTTTTACCAGTGTTCTTGCGTATCTGAGTCAGTTCCTCCATTGTTGAGTACTTTGGCTCAGAAAATATATTCTTTACCTCAGACGTGTATTCCATAGCCATAGCAATGCCAATGAGGTTCTTCAGCGAAATGAGTCCTTTCTGCTCGAATCTCACGATATTTGCTACAGCAACGCCCGACTTCTCAGCAACCTGCTCACGAGTAAGATTCTTCTCTATGCGACGTTTACGGAAATCATTAGCCAATGACTTGGCGATGTCATCAGCATTATCAAGCGTGAAATTATCTAAAAGTGATAATATATTATTCATTGTATTCTGTGTTGATTATTTATAGATAAAATGTTATCAGTTGTAAAGGTACTGCTTTTATTTCAAATAACCGTCACAATCAACAATAATTTGATGATTTTTATGAATATAATGACGAAAGGGTAGTGCAAAAGGTGGAATTTATTTCTTTTGAACGGCAAAAAGTACGATTCAAACATTTCTTCCATCAGAAGTACATGCTCATCCCAGCGCATAGACCTGAAGCCTATGCCCTGACAAAGTAATATGCGAGGGTGGAAACGGCCTTGCTCCAAACATTTGTAGTACATCACATCTCCTCCACGTTCCCAATGGAGCAACTTCATTGTCGTGTGAGACTTGCCCACAAATATATACACGTCACCATTAGCCGGTTACAGACCCACTTGCCGGACCTGCCCACACATACCATTCACGCCCATGCGCATATCAGTATGATGCTGCGCCGTAACAATACGGTTGTCCTCATTCAAATTGAACATAGCTTTTTTTGAGGACAAAGGTAATCTGTCTCGACGAAATGGAAAAGGCGGCTTGTTTCGGATGGTTGCGCCTCAGGACTTTAACCCGTTAGACAATGTTCATGCCGTGCGTACCAACAATTAGCCCCCACGCAACTCATTCGTCGCATGGGGGCTGGTTTGGTTATTCTATGGGCTGGGGCTTATTCTTCCCTTGCCCCCGACGGTCGGTTATTTATATCCGTTGGTCTCGTCGATGTCTTCCCACACGTCGAAACGCATTGAGCGGGCTGCACCGCCGTCACCGTTGCCCATAGTGGGCTCATTGAAGTTTAAGCGATCGTCGCTGGTGATGACGTTCGAGCCGGCGAGGATGGCGCTGGCTTTTACTTCGATCAGTTCTGCTTTGGGCATAATATATTTTTGCTTCATAATCATATATATATTTAGATGTTAATTACTTTACTACTATCTTCTTGCCATTCTGGATATAGAGGCCGGGCTGCAAACCATTGAGGCTATTGCCTACAAACTGGCCGTTCAGATTGTACACACGACCGTTGGCCTTGACGCCGTCGATTACCAGGTCTTCGATACCAGTGGCTGTGCCGTCTATTACCAGCTTGATGACTGAAGCTGGAGTGTTAGATTTGAGGACGAAAGCGGCACGGAAGCCCTTCATCTCACCCGAGGTTACCTTGAACAGCTTGTTTTCTGCGCCGATAGCAGCAACAAATGCGCCCAACTCGCTGGCTTCGGTCATCTTGTAGAAACCATTGAAACTGATACCCCCCTCTTTTACCACTACAGGAGTAGCAGCAGCAACGAGAGTTACGCCCTCGAATTTCTTCTCAACATTAACAGCCGCTGCTGATGAGTTAGCCCACTTAATCAGGTATGGTTTGCCAGCCTCAATGGCTGTTGCCTCTTTGAAGACGATGGTGTTGCCATTGCTATTCTTGGTGTCTACCTCGCGCAACTCTGCGCCATCAAAAGCAGTTGCAGCGTTAGCCACAGCGAAAGGCAAGCAGAGAGTATTCCATTCGCCATCCTGGTAGAATGTGCGCTTCAAGGTAACATTGGCATTTTCATAATCCTCAATAGTATTATCTGTAGCAGTCTCGTTAAGAGTGTAATCCTTGGCTACAGGAACTCTAACGGTTATGGTAATCTTGGAATAATATGTACCCTCACTTACCGTAAATATGATATTCTTTTCACTACCTGTCCAAGTATAATTCTTGTTGCCATCGTTGTCTTTTGTGTATGATCCCTTTTCAAATTTTGCTTTTGATGGTTCCTTCCCATTTCCTGCCTCAAAGGCGATTTTGGTAATAGTTCCCATTCTTGTGCTTATTGTATGAATACCACTATTTGAATCAACAGGCCTATAAAATGCATAATAATTTTTGCCTTCCAAACCTAAGCAAGCACGAGTTGAAGATACTGTTACAATACCCTTTGAAATCATATCATCTTTTATACTGTTGGTATTTGCGCCTGTACCTTTATCCACGCCAGCCACAAACTCAATAATTCTCGTCTCAAAGTTAGGGTCAACCACATTCAGTGTATAAGTAGCAGTAGCGGGCTTATATGTATCATCGCCATTGAATTGTGCGGTAACGGTATATGTAGCATCTACAGCTGGATAAGTCACAGTACCATCCTGCGCAATACTTACGCCCCCAGTTGTGGGAGTTATTTCATATACTACCCCAAAACCATTGGGGTTTACAAGTTCTGCTCCATTGAAAGTACCCTTAGCAATGTCTGCAGTATAACTATCCTTGGCGAAATGGATGCCTGCATCCTGGCGATTGTCCACGATTGTCAGCTCCATTGATGTTGAAGTTGCGGCATAGGTGTCGTTACCTGCAAAAGAAGCGGTGATAGTAACTTTTCCAGTCTTGTGTAAAAGCAATCTACCATCCAACACTTCTGCGGTCTCTTTGTCTGAAGTAGAATAAGTCAGGGGTAGATTGTGAGGATTGCTTATCATATCGGACAGACGCATCGTTTTGGTATTCAGCTCTATTTCCTTGGCTGCCTCTTTGAACTTAATCTCTGAATCGGCCTTGTCGGATTTCTTGTAATATTCTACATTGCTGATTTCGACAAATCCATTAGCAGAAGATTCTGCTAATTTATATTCTATTTTATAATACAGGCCCTCTTTAGGATTAGTAACTACAAATTCTGTCTTTTTTGTAGTTGGAGTTAATGGAGTAGTTTTTTTTCGCTCAATAATATTTTGAAATTTATCATCATAAGCAACCGTAAGACGACAATAAGTTATATCGGTAACATTCTTAACCGTTCCATAATTAACAACTACTCTGGTTATAGCAGCGCCTAAGTCAGTATCTGTAGCAATTGATGCTTCAGAAGCGTAATTTTTACGTCCACATTTGATTGATTCCCAACCATTCTTCCAATTGTTATTATTAAAATTACTTATAGTCCATGTATCTCTTCCGATTGTTGCAGTCCAATCTTTTTCGTAGGAGGAAACACCGCTAACATCTTGTTTTTCATCTGGGAAAGACAATGTTTTGTACAGTTCGTCACTCTGCGAATACCCCCCCCATGCAAATCATTGCAAGTAGGGATAGCATGATTAATCGTAAATGTTTTGTCATAATGTTTATAGTTTTTAATTGTTAATGAATATCAGTAGTTGAATGGGTTATATATAAAATAGGTGTAAACAGAAATGGTACTCAGCACCGCCAAGCGACACGCAACGCACCACTCGCAGAGGCAAGCGGGGCAATGGATGGGTCGTGGATGGAGCGCAAAATAACCATTACAGCGTTAATTTTCTGCAAAAATACGGCATATTTATGACAAAAGGCCAACAAAGGTGTTAAAAAGCAAGGTCGCGTGGGTTAAATTATATTAAAACGCAGCAATGCACACAATAATCGCAGTAATCAGGGCAGAAAAGGCGCACAAGTCGCTCACCAAGCCCACAAGAGAACCCTTATCCAGAAGCCCCATCCCAGCCATCCCAAAGGGATAGTAGACTCTTTCTGCTGTGGATCGGGTTGTTAGGAGCGTAAAGTGTGGCCCATACCAGATACAACAAAAGCCCCCCCACTACGTGCCTCTCCATGCGTCCCCCATAGAGTTCAATAGTTCAATCCAGTCTAACCAAAGGAAAGAGAAGTTTCTTCTTGCTGTGGATATGGTTGTAACAGAATCCTACAAAACGCAAAAAGCGTGCAACTCATTGAGCTGCACGCTTTTGCTTATTGTTTATTATCTGTTTACCTTTCGGCATTACTTAACCTCCTCGAAGTCAGCATCCTGGATATTGTCATCGGGCTTGCTGTTGGTCTGCTGGTCTGCGCCGGGCTGAGCACCTGCACCGGGCTGAGCTCCACCCTGATACATCTGGGCGCTGGCAGCCTGCATTACCTGGTTGAGGTTGTTGATGGCGCTGTCGATAGCTGCTACATCAGCGGCCTTGTGAGCGTCTTTAAGCTGCTGCAGAGCCTGTTCGATGCCAGGTTTCTGGTCGGCAGGAATCTTGTCACCGTTGTCCTTGAGGAAGTTCTCGGTGGTGAAAATCATCGAGTCGGCCTGGTTCATCTTGTCGACCTTTTCGCGTTCAGCCTTGTCGGCAGCAGCGTTCTGCTCGGCCTCAGCCTTCATGCGGTCGATTTCCTCCTGGCTCAGACCAGACGAAGCCTCGATACGGATGGCCTGCTCCTTGCCGGTGGCCTTATCCTTGGCGCTTACGTTGAGGATACCGTTGGCGTCGATATCGAAGGTTACCTCAATCTGAGGCACACCACGACGTGCGGGAGCGATTCCCTCAAGGTTGAACTGGCCGATGCTCTTGTTCTGAGAAGCCATAGGACGCTCGCCCTGGAGTACGTGGATGGTCACAGCGGTCTGGTTGTCAACGGCGGTAGAGAACACCTCGCTCTTCTTGCAGGGGATGGTGGTGTTGGCGTCGATGAGCTTGGTCATTACGCCACCCATAGTCTCGATACCCAGTGTCAGAGGAGTTACGTCGAGCAATACGATGTCGCCCACGCCGCTCTCCTTGTTGAGGATGGCACCCTGGATGGCAGCGCCGATGGCTACTACCTCATCGGGGTTTACGCCCTTGGAAGGTTCCTTGCCGAAGTAGTTCTTTACCAGAGTCTGAACGGCAGGAATACGGCTTGAACCACCTACGAGGATGACCTCGTCGATATCAGATGCCTGCAGACCAGCGTCGCGCATAGCGTTCTGGCAAGGTACGAGACAAGCCTGAATCAGGTTGTGGGCCAACTGCTCAAACTGCGAGCGGGTGAGGGTCTTAACCAAGTGCTTGGGCACACCGCCCTCGGCGCTGATGTAAGGCAGGTTGATTTCGGTTGAAGTAGAGCTTGACAACTCTATCTTAGCCTTCTCGGCAGCTTCCTTCAGACGCTGCATAGCCATAGGATCCTTGGTCAGGTCGATGCCTTCGTCGGCCTTGAAGCCGTTGGCAAGCCAGTCGATGATAACCTGGTCGAAGTCATCACCACCGAGGTGGGTATCACCGTTGGTAGAGAGTACCTCGAACACGCCGCCACCGAACTCCAGAATGGAGATATCGAATGTACCGCCACCGAGGTCGAATACGGCAATCTTCATATCCTTGTTGGCCTTGTCTACACCGTAAGCCAGAGCGGCTGCGGTAGGCTCGTTGACGATACGCTGTACGTTAAGACCAGCTATCTGGCCAGCCTCCTTGGTAGCCTGACGCTGAGAGTCAGAGAAGTATGCAGGCACGGTGATTACGGCGTCGGTGACCTCCTGACCCAGATAGTCCTCGGCAGTCTTCTTCATCTTCTGCAGGATGATGGCCGAAATCTCCTGAGGAGTATACTTGCGGCCTTCGATGTCTACACGAGGATAACCGTTCTCGTTGACTACGTTGAAAGGCACACGCTCAGCCTCTTTCTGGCTCTGTGCATAGGTCTCACCCATGAAACGCTTGATAGAGAATACCGTGTTGGTAGGGTTGGTGATGGCCTGACGCTTGGCGGGGTCGCCCACCTTACGCTCGCCGTCCTTGACGAAACCTACTACCGAAGGAGTTGTGCGCTTGCCTTCGCTGTTGGTGATAACTACAGGCTCTGAGCCTTCGAATACAGATACACAAGAGTTTGTTGTACCTAAGTCGATTCCAATAATCTTTCCCATAATTGTATATTTTTTATTTTTATTCTACGTTATTATTTTTACAACCATCTCAATACAAAAGGTGTGCCAAGAGACGACTTGCGCACCAAATATCTGCCAAATATGTCAGTTGTGTCATTCCCGCGATGGCCATTTCTGCCAAAAGTGTGACAGTCGCCAGCCTCGCCCTTGCCACAGATGGGCCGCCCAGGGGTATATATAATATAAAGGTACGTGCGCGCACGCGCGCAATGGCACAAAAAAAGCCCTCCCTGTTCAGGGAGAGCTTCCTTATGGTCTATGCGGTCTTAGTCTTTCTTCTCTTCGATAGCCTGCTTGATGAGGGCTTCGAGTTCATCACACAGTTCGGGGTTGTCGCGCAGCAGCGCCTTGGTGGCGTCGCGGCCCTGGGCGAGCTTGGCACCATTGTAGGAGAACCAGCTGCCACTCTTCTGGATGATGTCATACTCTACGCCGAGGTCCAGGATTTCTCCGGTCTTGGAGATACCTTCGCCAAACATGATTTCAAACTCGGCCTTGCGGAAGGGAGGTGCCACCTTGTTCTTGACAATCTTCACGCGGGTCTCGTTGCCTATCACGGTGTCGCCATCCTTGATGGCCGAGCCCTTGCGAATGTCCAGACGCACCGAGGCATAAAACTTCAGCGCATTACCGCCGGTGGTGGTCTCGGGGTTGCCAAACATCACGCCGATTTTCTCTCTCAACTGGTTGATGAAGATACAGGTGGTGTTGGTCTTTGAGATGGTGGCGGTGAGCTTGCGCAGCGCCTGACTCATGAGGCGTGCCTGCAGACCCACCTTGTTGTCGCCCATGCTACCCTCTATTTCCGACTTGGGTGTAAGAGCTGCCACCGAGTCGATTACCACGATGTCTACCGCAGCCGAACTGATGAGCTGGTCGGCTATCTGCAGTGCCTGCTCGCCGTTGTCGGGCTGCGAAATCCACAGATTGTCGACATCCACACCCAGTTTGGCTGCATAGAAGCGGTCGAAGGCGTGTTCGGCGTCGATGAAGGCAGCTATGCCGCCCTGCTTCTGTGCCTCTGCGATCGCATGGATGGCGAGAGTGGTCTTACCCGACGACTCGGGACCATAGATTTCGATGATGCGGCCCTTGGGGTAGCCGCCCACGCCCAGCGCAATGTCGAGCGTGATGGAGCCGGTGGGAATCACCTCTACGTTCTCGATGTTCTGGTCGCCCAGTTTCATGATAGAGCCTTTGCCAAAGTCCTTCTCTATCTTGGCCATAGCAGCCTGGAGCGCCTTGAGTTTGCCCTCCTGTGCCAGCTGCATTTCCTCGTTTGTTTCTTTCTTTGCCATAATGATTATTCAGGTTTTAGAGTTCAAGGTCACCGTCAAACACCTCGTTCCATGGCAGTCCCTGCTTGTTGAGCTGCTCCATGAATGGGTCTGGGTCGAAGTCTTCCACATTCCACACACCAGGCTTGCGCCAGAGTCCCTTGAAGAACATCATGGCACCAATCATGGCAGGCACGCCGGTGGTGTAGCTTACTCCCTGCATGCCAGTCTCCTTGTAGGCTTCCTGGTGTTTGCAGTTGTTGTATACATAGTATGTGCGCTCCTTGCCGTCCTTGATACCACGTATGCGGCAGCCGATAGAGGTCTCGCCGTCGTAGTTCTCGCCCAGGTCCTGAGGATTGGGCAGCACAGCCTTGAGGAACTGCAGGGGCACGATCTTCACCTTCACGTTCTTGCCCGAGCCGTCGGCGAGCGGAGCCTCGTATTCGATTTCGTCGATACGCGACATGCCGAGGTTCTGGATGCAGTCGAGATAGGTGAGATACTGCTGGCCGAAGGTCATCCAGAAGCGTGCCTGCTTGATGGTGGGATAGTTCTTGACCAGGCTCTCCAGCTCTTCATGGTGCATCAGATAGCTTTCGCGCGGGCCCACATTGGGATAGGTGATGGGCTGGTGTACGGCCAGGGGTTCGGTCTCGAGCCACTCACCGTCCTTATAGTAGAGACCCTTCTGGGTAATCTCACGAATGTTGATTTCGGGGTTGAAGTTGGTGGCAAAAGCCTTGTGGTGGTTGCCGGCGTTGCAGTCTACGATGTCCAGATAGTGTATCTCGTCAAAGTAGTGCTTGGCAGCATAGGCGGTATAGATGCCGCTCACACCGGGGTCGAAACCACAACCGAGGATGGCGGTGAGGCCAGCCTGCTCAAACTTCTCCTTGTAAGCCCACTGCCAGCTGTACTCGAAGTGAGCCTCGTCCTTGGGCTCATAGTTGGCGGTGTCCAGGTAGTTGCAGCCACAAGCCAGACAGGCCTCCATGATGGTGAGGTCCTGATAGGGAAGGGCCAGGTTGATTACCAGTTCGGGCTTGAAGTCGTTGAAGAGAGCCTTCAGTTGCTCCACATCATCAGCATCCACCTGTGCTGTCTTAATATTGGGATTGCCTATAGCCTTGACTATCTTGTCACACTTCTCCTTGCGACGGCTGGCAATCATGAAATCAGTAAACACGTCGGCATTCTGGTTGATCTTGAATGCCGCTACCGTTGCGACGCCTCCGGCGCCAATCATCAATACTCTGCTCATTTCACTTTATTTTATTTCATTAGATTCTATTCCTAAGGCTTTCATCAACGAGTAGCCCAAGATTTCCTGACGGAAGTTGCCGCCCATCATGGGCTGCATGGCCATCACGGTGATGCGCTTGTCGTCATCGGCGTTGCGCAGCGTAGACCTCACGATGTCCATCAGCTCGGCATCCTGGTCGTCGGGCACTATTACCAGCCGCTTTACCTCCTCGTGGCCGAGCAGCGTGCTCAGCAGGTCGAGGATGATGTCGCGCTTGGCAGCCATCTCGCCCGAGGGGATGTGGCTGAAGACAAACTCGCCCAACTGCTCGTCGGCGAAGGCCTTGCCGTCGAGCTCAGCCTCATAGTCTGCCGGCGCAAAGTTGGCCATCATGCGCGAGCCGGCATCGTGTATCAGCACCACCTGGGTCTCGTGGGTTCCGGGGCGAAGTCCGCCGTCGAGAGCGGCACACACAGCCCACTGCGCCATATCGGCCTGGGGGATGCGGCGGCCTATCATACGTTCAAAGTTGACTATGAGGTCAAAAGCCACATGGTCCAGGAAATCGGCATCGACGATTATCACCGTCTCGCTCCATTTTATATTGCCTGTTTCAGGTATATTCATGATGCAAATGTACCATTTTTTTTCGATATAAATCAAGAACCAACCAATTATTTTGACCACCCGCATCGTTTAGTCAGTGGCTATCCCCAAGGCGGAGTGTAGCGTTGTTGTGGTTGCAGCGTGTGGACGGGTGGGTTACACGGGGACGGACGCCGGAGAACTATCATTTATCCCAAATCGGCATTAGGAAAAAGTAACCATCCAAAACAAGCCGCCTTTTCCATTTCATCGAGACTGTTTACCTTTTTCCTCAAAAAAAGTTACGTTCAATTTGATTATCGGATGGCAACTATCATCATCTTTGCCCAAATATGACACATGTACCAACGAAAAAAGCCTCAGTCACTGTCGTGACCAAGGCTCTTCGTGAAAAAGGGCGGCTACCTACTCTCCCGCATTGCATTGCAGTACCATCGGCGCAAGTGGGCTTAACTTCTCTGTTCGGAATGGGAAGAGGTGGGACCCCACCGCAATAACCGCCTG
>NZ_NPJL01000076.1:0-2058 GCF_002251325.1 Prevotella sp. P4-67 | reverse complement strand
CAGGCGGTTATTGCGGTGGGGTCCCACCTCTTCCCATTCCGAACAGAGAAGTTAAGCCCACTTGCGCCGATGGTACTGCAATGCAATGCGGGAGAGTAGGTAGCCGCCCTTTTTCACGAAGAGCCTTGGTCACGACAGTGACTGAGGCTTTTTTCGTTGGTACATGTGTCATATTTGGGCAAAGAAGAAGAGTAACGTAACCATCCGAAACAAGCGTAACCATCCGAAGCAAGCAGCCTTTTCCATTTCTTCAATTCTGTTTACCTTTGTCCTCAAAAATAGTTATGTTCAATTTGAATGAGGACAACCGTATAGTTATGGTGCAGCATCTGACTGGTATGCGCATGGGAGTGATGTAACCATCCGAAACAAGCCGTATTGCTTTGAATAAAAAAACTCGCGAAGTTCTATTCGCGAGTTTTTCTGTAGTTCTAAGGAAGCATTTGTGTTATCTGTTCGGCCGTGGTGTCGTCGTGGAGCGACTGCAACACATGGGTGAGCCATTGAAGTGAATTGACACCTACGATTTCGCAGCTCTCTATCAGCGAATAGATGATGGCGTTGTCAACGGTTCCGCTATCGCTTTTGCTTAACAGGTAGTTCTTGCAGCCCATCACTGACGGACGCTGGTTGCGCTCCACGGAATTGTTGTCAATATGGTAACGGCTATCAAGAGCATAGCGACGCAGGCGGGGCCATAACTTATAGGCGTAGTCGAGTGCCTTGCTCACGGGGTCGGATGGGGTTCATTTCGTATGTTCGCTCTCCATCCATTTTTCTATGGCATCCATTATCGGCAATGCCTTGGCCTGACGCTCGGCGGCTATTTCCTCATACGTGGCTCCTTTCGCCTTCAGGTTTGCCTCGAGGTCATAGAGCAGCTCCAACCATTTTATTGCCCGCGCGGCCAGTTCGGGATGTGATGCCTGGGCGTCGGTGAATTTACGGCGCACGTGAGACATGCAACCCAGAAGGGTCACATTGTCCAGTAACTCAAAATAATCATATACGCCGTATCCGTCGGTCTGTATTGCACCACGGAAATCGCGCAGCTCAGCACGTGGGACTGTCCCCGCACGCGAACCGTTCACATAAAGGAAATAGAGGCCGTGGCTCTGCGGGCGGTTGTCGAGAAACTGCCACGCATATCCCTTCCGGCTCTTTCCTGGAGAGCCGGCTACGCGCCACGGGACCTCGTCTATCTGTAGATAATCGCTGTTACGGATGTCGTCGCGCAAAGCCTCGTAAACAAGTTCCTGTCTGGAGGCCTCGGCATACCCCCAGCCGTTCAGCGTGGAGGTGGGGAGTTTCAGTCCGAGGTCGGCATACTGCCTGACCTGGCGGTATTCGGGCAGATGGTATCGGTATTTGTTTATCACTATCTGCGCGAGCATGTCGGCGCCGAAATGGTTGCCGCCGATGACCGCATGAGGGGCCTTGCCTGGTATATGCGCGGATTTGGCGAATCCTTGTCGGGTTTCATGCGCAATAAGGGACGCTTTATGATTTCAACCCATACCTTGGCCGGTTCGCGATGGAGTATGCGGGAAACATCCTTGCCCATGGTATCGCACTCGCCTGCAGCCACACCTTCGGGCATCATGACGGTTGTGTGTTCCTCAAGTCCTGCGTAACGGTAGCTCAAGGGACGCGACGGAGTTCTCTTTGCGCGTGCCCAGCGTTTGCGGTTTTCGGCCTCTATCTCTTTGGCCATTGCCTCTATCTTGGCCGCCTTTTCGTCCATCGCCTCTATGATATGCGAGGATGGAAACGGCCCTGCTCCAAACGTTTGTAGTACATCACATAACCTCCACGTTCCCAATGGAGCTACTTCATGATCGTGCGAGACTTTACCACAAATATTTACACGTCACCATTAGCCGGTTCCAGACCCACTTTCCGGACCTGTCCACACATACCATTCACTTCGATGCGTTAGATATGCGTAACCATTCAAAGCAATACGGCTTGTTTCGGCTTGTTACCATATATATATCTGAAAACCTTTGTTTTAGTCAAAAAAAGAAAGTAATTTTGCAGTGATACGATATTTATTGT
>NZ_NPJL01000075.1:0-6545 GCF_002251325.1 Prevotella sp. P4-67 | reverse complement strand
TTTTCGGGGACGATTTTTGCTTTTTACTCTCACCACACATCGTAGACAGAACGCCTCGTAAACGCCCGATAATGACGCCTGACCACGCCGATAAAATGGAAATAACGGTAGTTTTTCAGTGCCCTCCACATGGGCCAGGTGAATTTCTGATAGACAGAATCTAAGGAATGTATTTCGACGAGGTTGAGTCCGATAACATGTTTTTTGAGGTCTGTATTGCGGTATTGCTTCTTTACGACAGCATAGGCGCGTCCCAGATCCTCAAAAATGTAGGGCGCAACGTCGGCGAAAGGTTCCGATTCAAGACCATCCATAGTGATAATATAACACTCGGGAACCACATCATTATATGTGAACCCCCACCAGTATGCCACTATCTTCGAACAGATAAATAGGTGATGCGGTTTTATTCTTCAAAAAGCAGCAATTTTGTTGATAAAAAAATTGCAAATGCGAAATATTATCATTAACTTTGTTGCATCAAAATACGAGAAGAATGGAAAGTACGGAGATTATAAAGAACGCAGGCCTAAAAATCACTCCGCAACGTAAAGTGGTTTATGAGGTTATGATGGAATTGCGTCATGCTGCCATTGATGAAATAATCAAGTGTGTGCAATCCAAAGATAATGAGATAACCATCTCAACCATCTATCGCATTCTTGATTCGTTTTGCAAGGCTAATCTGTTATCACTTGTGTTCCATCCCGAAGTGGGGAAAAGCTATTATGACATTACCGTGACAGAGCATCACCACATATTCGAGGGAGAGAGCATCTTGGATTATATGGATGAAGGGCTTACGGAATTGATACGACAGTATTTGAAAGAAAAGAATTTTGCATCGGTTGACATTAGCCGAATACAGGTGCAGATAACGATAAATAACCCAAAGTTAAACTCTAAAAAGTAAAAAGTATGAGAAGTATCACGACTTTCGATTTGCAGTATGCACATCGGTTCTATGGCTTCCAAGGCGAAGCCCAGTATCTTCACGGTCACACTGGCACACTGACCATTGAGGTGGAAGATACGGTTGAAGAAGGTGTAAACATGGTGTACCCTTGTAATGAAATCCAAAAGGTGGCATGGAGCCTGTTGAAGAATTTTGACCATGCCTTGGTGCTCCGCGAAGATGACCCTTTGCTTCCTGCCATTCTTGATGTGTATGAAAAGCAAGGCATCAAAAACGGCCATCCGCAAAACAAAATGAAAGGAGAGGCCTTCAAGACCGAATTGGCAACGGCTTACCCCAATGCCCGTCTGGTTGTTACCAAAGAAACCATGACAGTGGAAGGTATGATTAAGATTGTATATGACTTGTTGAAAGACAAACTGAACATCGCTAAGATCACTTTCACAAGCGGTGTGAATGCCGCGTCTGCCGAGTTTACCACAAAGAATAACATCGACCGCTGTCCTCTTTGCGGTGTCGCCCTCAACGCGGATGGAGTATGCCCAAAATGTGGTTATCGGAAAAAATAATCCACGTAAAGCTGCATATAAAATAAAGTGATGATGAAAATATGGGGCTGTGTCGTAATTAAGGTTTACGGCGCAGCCCCGTATTTTACAAGTTAGAAAAATAATTTGAAATTCGGCTAATGGCTTCAACCTTTGTTTCCATAACCACATCGGCATACACCTGTGTTGAATTTATGCTCGTATGTCCGAGCAACTTGCCTACTGTGTACAAGTCACTTCCGGCAGCCAGTGTCAGCACGGCAAATGTGTGACGGCTCGTATGGAAACTGACATTTTTCGTAATCTCTGCATCCGCAGTCATTTTTTTAAGATACCTGTTACATACTCCCAATATAGTCAGTTCAAACACCTTTTGGCTCGGCTTGCATCCGTTTCGCTCAGGTAACCAATGCAAAGCCGATGGGTTTAGAGGGATTATTACCTGTCTGCCTACTATCAGTACTTTTGCGGTCTTGAGGCTTTCAGTATATCTGCACCTTGCGCCTCATCCGAGCTTGTACATTTCCGTCACCGTATCGGAGAGGAGGGCGTGGAGCTTATCCTCAAGGAAAGCATCCACATCAATCTTGCCATGGAGGACAAGAAGAAGGAGGAGGATGACAGGAATAAGGGAAAGGACGGTCATGGACGCAAGAGCGACCATCGTCTGGGACGGAACTTCTACAAGGGTCTTTTCGGAGACTCTATAAATGTCATGCTCGCTGCTGCCGCATATAACCTCAAAAGAGCCATGAGGCTCTTTTGTGCCTTTTCAAATGGGTCATTAGGAGGCTCATGACAGAGGGACAATGGTCGGTTATCACATATAATGCATTCACATGCGCGCATGTGCGAAGTTTTTAAGGCTCGACTAATTATAGAGAGGCTATCATTCTCGTTTAATTTGTAAATTTTACTGTTTTATAGTGATTATTCTTTATCCTTGCTAAGGGAAGCATCGTGGCATCACAAAGTTTTTTTGGGGGGAGGCTGTCCGAAAACCTATTAGGATAGTGAACAGCTGATAATGGTTACTATTCATTATGCTTGTTATATTTGTTTTAACTTTGTATATTCTTGAAAACAATCATTTTGCTTATATTTATAGTATATAATTCACTAAAATATGGCATATAAAAAAGGTCAAGATAGACGTCAGAGGGTTCTTTTCCCAGATTGCATTGACGAGTATGTAGAGTCAGACGCCCCGGTTCGCTTGTTTGATGCTTTCGTTGACAGCCTCAAAATGGATGAACTTGAATTTATTCGCAGTACTCCGGCTGAGACTGGCACTCCTGGATATGATCCTCGCGATCTGCTCAAACTCTATATTTATGATTACTTCTATCAGGTACGTTCCTCTCGTAAACTAGCCCGTGAATGCAAGTGTAACGTAGAGGTTATGTGGCTGCTTAACAAGCTGACTCCCGACTTTCGTACAATCTCTGATTTCCGCAAGGATAACAAAAAGGCTATAACTAAAGTATATAAGGAGTTCAACAAGTTCTACATGGGACTGAAGCTCTTCTCCAAGTCATATATCTCCATTGACGGAAACAAGTTCAAGGCTGTAAATGCCAAGGACAACAACCTAACTCTTAACAAACTCGATGATCGAATCAAGCGTCTTGATGAGCATATTTCAATCTACATGGAAGAGCTTGATGCATACGACCATGAAGAAGGGCGCAAGCTCTCAAAAGACGAGTTGCAACGTAAACTCGATGTTTGTAAGGAGCGCAAGGAACGTTATGAGGGCTATTGTGATACTCTTGAAAAGAGTGGCGAAAGTCAGATTTCCCTAACCGACCCAGGCTCCCGACTAATGAAAGCTAACGAAGGCTTTTGTGTCGGCTATAATGTGCAGACCGCCGTTGATGCAGGAAGCCACATGATAGCCGGCTTTCAAGTAACAGACAGTCCTACCGACTATGGTCTAATTACAAGCGTTGCATCAGAGGTGAAAGCCGATTATGGCGTAGAGGTTCTTGAAACTACAGCAGATAAGGGATATGAATGTCCTGAGGATCATGCTGATGCATTGGCTAATGGTATTATACCAAATGTTATACAGCGTGATGGCGGATGCACAGAGCAAGTTCAGTTTAACTACAATGAGGCGACTATAACTGACGCACAGAAGGCAAGCACAAAGCCCGAAGATATGAAGGCTTGCCTTGAAGCAGGTGTTATCCCAGATACATACAAGGATATCCTAACCGATGTCCATATCGCAGAAATCAAGGAATACTCATCTGATGTGGCTGATTCTGCAGTACTTCAGATGACACCAGAACAAATGCGTGCTAAGGCTCTTGAGGGATACTTTGTAAGGGATGCCGAACGTAACCTTGCCTATTGTCCTCAAGGGGAAATACTGAGACAGAAGTCAACCAAGAGAAACGGCATGATACGATACTGCAACAAGCTCGCTTGCAAGAAATGCAAGTGTAAGTGTACCGTACAGAAATTCAAGGAGGCTGACTTTGGTAAGGATACCTTGATTAGAACAACCAAAGCAAAGCGTAAGCAACTTAAAGATGAGAACGATGACAAACCGAAACCTCCAAGAACGAAGGTTATAAAGAAAGTTGTTTGTTACATTTTGCATCTCGATCAGAACAAGATGGATAATCGTAAGTGTCTCTCCGAACATCCTTTTGGAACCATGAAGCGGGCACTTGGACAATACTATTTTTTACTGAAAGGCAAACTGAAAGTAATGGCTGAGATGGGTCTATTCTGCCTATCTTACAACCTTCGTCGTGCCATATCCCTCAAAGGGGTGCCAGCACTTATAGCATCTCTTATATAAAGACTATTACCATCGAAAAACACGCATAATTATTACTCATATCGGCTTTTCTTGGCCCTTATGACAATTTGTTTAACATAAACTGAAATTTTAATATGAAAACTTGTATGCCCTTAGATGGGTTTAGGTGAAGTTGCGATAGCGACTCTGCCCTCTGTGATATTCCCCAAACTAATGTTTTCGGACGGACTGGGGGGACGCACGTTCGTGAGGTCCTTAAGGTTCAGCTGACTACCTCTCCGCCCAATCGCCACGGTCGAGGTTGCGGTAGCCTATAGCCTCGGCGAGGTGGTGTTGCTGCACGCTGTCGCTGGCGTCAAGGTCGGCGATGGTGCGCGCCACCTTCAGTATGCGACTGTAGGCGCGTGCAGACAGTGAGAAGCGCTCCATCGCCATGCGTAGGAGGTCCATCCCGGTGTTGTCGGGTTCGGCGTATTGGTGAATCATGCGCTCCGTCATCTGCGCGTTGCAGTGTATGCCTTTGTGTGTGCGATATCGCTCCGCCTGTATGTCGCGTGCCTTGATGACGCGCTGGCGTATGGTGGCACTCGCCTCGCCTGGCGCCGCCTTTGATATGTCTTTGAACGGCACGGGGCTTATCTCGCACTGTATGTCTATGCGGTCTAAGAAAATGCAGACCGCATATTTTATGCTACTTTGATATTGTATCGGATAATTTATCAGCATTTATTGGAAATGCAATAGCATTATGTGAATATGAAATACGTTTAATACTATATGGCTGCTCTAATCCTGGGCAGTATTCGTTGATTTGCCGATTACTGAAAATCTTAATGTCATTGATGATGTTTTTGCTATTCCAGCGTTCAGGCATCAATGTCTTCTCATTATAGAAAATAATTGTGAAGGTTTTGCCAGGTTCCAAGTATTTGACAAAGCAGTATTTCGGCGCAGAAGGATGCCACCAATCCCCTATCATATTGGGGTCGGCACCGATGTCAAAAATAGAGAAGTCTCCTCTGCGCTTCATCAAATATCGTCTAATGGCCTTTCTATGGTCACGCCCATAGTCATTGTTGTCAAGCCATATCCACAAAACCTCATTGTCAGTGTTATCAATTGTAGCTATCAATTGAAGCGTTCTGCAGCTGTCGTTAGTTACTACCACTGTATCTATCTTCAGGTTATATGCCAATGCTGATTGTGAGGTTGTCAGTACAAGCAGCAACAATATTTTTATCGTTCTCATTGTGGTCATGAAATCCTTTTATGTTTTGTAGAGAATATCATAGAGACAATACTATTTTTATTCTCTGCCCCGTCGCCACGGTCAAGACTACGGTAACAAATAGCCTCGCCCACTAATTTATATAATTCGATTAAATCATAATAATTACTTTGCTTTTCTTTTGAAATTCTTGCATGTTTGTGCGTATGATGGTGGGGTGTTTTGAGGAACTCCCATACTCTTAAAGGCTCCACAATGAGCAATTCCATCATTTCTATTAAGCCATGAGAGATTAGTGGTACAATCGAAACAACTCCTTTCAGAAGAATCTTGTGAACTTTCTTGTTCGTCTAATATATGTTGCCGTTGTTCACATTTGGTTTGCTGTCTTCTCAAGTATTCTTTTTGTTTTTGTTCTTCTTTGCGCCTACGTATTAATGTAGCTTGCCTTTCATCTTCCTCTTCATTTTTTATTCGCAGTTCTTTCTCATCAGGTTTGCAAATTCGATATTGTCTATCATTGTTCTTTAGAGTAAGTGGAGACGAAGCATCTTTCTTCCTAACGCCACAGCAGTTATTACTTATTGGGCAAATATCACATTCTGATACTTCAACTACTCTAACTTTCTTGTTTGCCTTGGCATATCTCTCTTCAATACTGTTAAAGTAAGTCTCATTATTTATCCATTTTCTATCGTCTTCTGTTGTAAGAAGAAAATCTTCTAAAGACTCAAGGGTTTGGTTAGACAAATTAATTTCGAGACATGTAAGATTATTATAATCAATAACTTGTTTGTGCTTAACTTTATCTTTAAATGTAAACTCTATCATGAATTGCTTACCTTCCGATGTCGTTGCTATTACATCAGGTTGTTTATCCTCCCTTTCGTAACTACTATCAATCTTGACACTAACAAATTCTATATGTTTGGGATGGAAGATATCATAATCCTAAAATCCGCAACTATCATCCAATACACGATTAAGGGTAGATTTATGAGTCGTTAGTAGCAGCTTTCAGTAAAAAGCAACAGCACAACATCAATATGTAGCCACCATCCCCTTACCCCACGATGC
>NZ_NPJL01000074.1:0-14669 GCF_002251325.1 Prevotella sp. P4-67 | reverse complement strand
ATTGATGCTAACTTTGTCTTTTCTAAGTAATATTATATACCATATTAGAATTATGAGAAGACTATTTTTCGTTGCCTCCATCCTCTTGGTATGGATGGGAGGCATTACCGGATGCAAGATGGCTGGCTCTGCCAATGGTTCCGACTCTTTGGCGGTTGACAGTTTCAAGTATGCCTTTGCCGACAGTATGCTCCACTGCAATATCGTGGCCGATGTGCCCCAGGGCGATGACTCCCTCGCTGTCGGAGTGCGCGCTTATGTCAATGCCCAGCTCGACTCGCTCTCCAGTGTTCATGCTTTCGACGCCTCGCGTTCAGCCGGATACGGCGGAGACCTTACCGATGGCCAGGCGCTGGTCGATTTCTATGGCAAGCTCAATGTCGACTCGATGCGCGCCATGCAGTCGCCCGATGGCGGAGCCCCCGAGTTCCAGTGTTCTTACGATGTGGCTATTCGCCTTGCCGCCCAGAACGAGCGTTATGTCACCTATGGCGTAGACCAGTATGTGTATGGCGGTGGCGCCCATGGTTCTGCCGTGTCCTACTGTGTCAACATCCTCAAGTCTTCGGGCCGCGTGCTCGGCGCTACTGTCGATGCCGCTCAGCTTGAAGCCATCCAGCCTCTGCTGCTTCACGGTGTGACCACCTATATCAACGCCCAGGGGCAGAAGGTTACCGAGGACGAAGCCCTGAAGCTCCTCTTCATCGACAAGGGCATCATCCCGTTGCCCGCCCATGCTCCCTATCTTGCTGCCGACGGTCTCCACTTCGTCTATCAGCAGTATGAGATTGGCCCTTATGCTATGGGCATGGTTTCGTTTACATTGCCTTACGACAAAGTAAAGCCTTACATGACTGCCGAGGCACTCCAGCTTCTTGAGACTGGTGCCGCCGATGCTGCCAAATAAGTATAATATAATAAGGTGTAAAAACAATGGCACGCTGTTTGTCTTGACAGAACAGCGTGCCATTTTCATTTTCCGGCAGTTTGTCTAATCCGCTCGTCTTCTTTCAGATGCTGGGCCAGCAGAGCTTCATCTACATAGTAGAGCTTGACCGTGAGCGGGTGCGGATAGTTGTAGAAGAAGGTATCGGTTGTGTAGTACCACTCGATGCTACTCACCTTGTCGCTTTCCATGAGTACCTTCTGGAAGTGGGCCACCCTTGTGCTCGGGGGTAGGGTGATGGCGGTCTTTCCCGACGTCATCCGGCATACCGCCACCAGATTCCACTTCATGCGCACCACCTTGGTCACCTCTCTTTTCATCTTTGTGCTTATGGTGATGTGGCGCCCGAACTCCTTGTTGATTTTTTCCATCACCGCCTTGAATACAGGCCCGTGCGAGCTTGTGTCCTTCAGTTGTTCATACCATATATGCAGATGTATCATCTCGTGCAGCATGATGTCTTCTGCCTTTCGTTCGTCGATGTCATACTTCACGTTGAGCTTCATCTTGTACATAGCCACGTAGCCCTGCTTGTCGCGCTTGAGCGTACGGTGCATCTGACCCATATACGAGTTTACGTTGACCAGCCAGAAAGCCGGGCGAGGCAGGCGGTCGTTGAAGATTGTCTTATTGAAATGAGCAAAGCGCTCTCTTGCAAATTCCAGCGTATATCTCATGTCTCTGTTATTCTTGGACCGAGTTCCCTCAGTTCCGATTACGTAGATGCAAAAATACTCATCTTTTCCCTTACCGCCAAGCATAGCTTTGTTCTTTTGCGTTATTTTTTTGTTCTTCCCGCGGTCCGGAGTAAAAGAAAAGTGGTAATTTTGCTCTCGATTATGGAGCGCAAGATTATACACATCGACATGGACGCCTTCTTTGCCTCGGTAGAGCAGCGCGATGATGCCTCACTCCGTGGCAAGCCCATTGCCGTGGGCTTCGACGGCGAGCGCGGCGTGGTGAGTACTGCCAGCTACGAGGCACGCCGCTATGGCGTTCACTCTGCCCAGTCGATGGTTGTCGCCCACCGCCTTTGTCCCGAGCTCATCGTGGTGCCATGCCGGCACGACTACTATGCCCAGGTGTCGGCACAGATACATGCCATCTTTGCCGACTATACCGACCTCATCGAGCCCATATCGCTCGACGAGGCATTTCTCGATGTCACCCACAACAAGCGCCACATGGATATGGCGGTCGAGATAGCCCGCGAAATCAAGCAGCGCATTGCCGACGAGCTCCATCTCACTGCCTCGGCAGGCGTGTCCTACAACAAGTTTCTCGCCAAGATAGCCAGCGACTTCCGCAAGCCCGACGGACTCTGCGTCATCCATCCCACGCGTGCCCTCGACTTCATCGCCTCGCTGCGGGTCGAGCAGTTTTGGGGTGTGGGTCCCAAGACCGCCGAGCGCATGCACCGCATAGGCGTCTTTACTGGTGAGCAGCTGCGCGAGGTGTCGCGCCATCATCTCTGCGAGGTCTTTGGCAAGATGGGCAACGTCTATTACGACTTTGCCCGTGGCATCGACCTCCGCCCGGTTGTGGCCGACTATGTGCGCAAGTCGGTTGGCTGCGAGCAGACCTATCTGCGCGACATCAGCCAGCGCTCTGTAGTCATCATCGAGTTCTACCACCTTGTCGTCGAGCTTGTTGCCCGCCTTGCCGACGCCCGTTTCGAGGGTCGCACGCTTACCCTCAAGGTCAAGTATGCCGACTTTACCCAAATCAGCAAGCGCATTACCACCAACCATACACTGTCTACCAAAGCCTCCATACTGCCGCTGGCTAAGCGGTTGCTGGCACAGGTAAGCTACTCGTCATCGCGGCCCATACGCTTGTTGGGGCTGTCGGTCTCCAATCCGCTCGCCGACGATGGTTTGCCCCAGAGCCAATGGGTCGAAGGCGACCTCCCGTTTGAGGAATGGTGACCCTACGCGCCTATGGCTGACGATGCCCCCCCCTTTTACCTTGTTTCCACCCATGCCCGATGTTGATAGCAAGCCGGCGGATGCCATATTCCGTTCACGCATCAGAGCCGACTTGTCCGCTGCCGCTTAATCTTATGTTGCAAACCGTGAATTGGAGAAATCAAGGCGTGAAAACATTAATTCGCGCTTCGCAATAGTCATTTCATGCTTTGAAACTCCTCTCGACATCATCTCTGCGGTTTTCGGTCGGTGCGGGCAGATGTTGGGGGTGCTGGCGATGATGGCGCGCACCATCGCCAGGTTCTATGAGCCGACTCCTGAAAGCCCGGCATCCAAGACCGCGCCCGCGACTCCTATCCCGCCCAGTTGCAGCGCATGCTCGGTCCTGGCTATGTCCGTCGGGGCCTATATATTAATGTATCGCGCGTAGGCAACTCGCTCGTCGTGCGCTTTGACTATGCCGGCGGACTCTTCACGGCCGACGGCAAGGCCCCGTCGACATTTGAGATAGCCGAGGAGGAAGGCCTGTATCATCCTGCCACAGCCGTCATCGCCGGATGCACCGTCGTCCTGACGTCGCCGGAGGTGAAGCATCCCTGCCTCGTGCGCTATGGCTGGCAGCCATTCACACGTGCCAATCTCGTCAACGGCGCCTCGTTGCCCGCTTCTACCTTCAGAGACGAAGTAGGCGCGCACGACTGACGGGCGAGGGAAAAGTGAAATATCTCGTTTATGCTCAATTCTTTTCTGCCGATATATGAAAAAATATCTCAGAATTGTTGTAATTTTGCAAAGTAAATAGATATTAGTTCAGGTTAATATGAAAAAAATGTCATTTCTTGTTGCCCTCGTCATGATATCGCTTTCGGCGCTGGCACAGACCACGGTCAAGCTGCCCGCCCCAGACAAGCAGGTGGCGATGACGCTCTACGAGGCTTTGCAGACGCGCCACTCGGTGCGCAGTTATCAGAATAAGGATGTAGACAATGCCACGCTGGCTCAGGTGTTATGGGCGGCGTGTGGCTACAGCCGCGAGGCGGAGAAGAAGATAACCGCCGCTTCGGCGCTCAACCGTCAGGACATTGAAGTATACGTGATTAAGGCTGCTGGCGCTTACCGCTACGATGTCGAAAGTAATGCTCTGGTACAGCTCTCGGGCAAGGACCTGCGCCGCGAGGTGGCTGCCGGGCAGCAGTCGGTGGCTTCGGCTCCCGTCATGCTTGTGCTCGCCAGCAACCAAGGCAAGTTCGGCTCCTTGGGCGACGCTCAGGCAGCCCAGCGTCTGGGCACGCTGGATGCAGGATATGTGTCGCAGAACATCTATCTGGCATGTACGGCGCTGAAGTTGGGCACCGTGGCACGCGCCACCATGAATGTAGAGGTGCTCAAGAAGGAACTCGGACTCGGTGCCGACCATCTCTTGCTGCTCAATCATCCGATAGGGTGGGAGGAAAGCAAATAAAAACTAAACGATAAAACCAATAAAGATGAAAAAGACCAAAATAGTATGCTCGATAAGTGACCGCAGGTGTGAGGTAGACTTCCTGCGCAAGTTGTTTTTTGCCGGTATGAACGTGGTGCGTATGAATACCGCCCACGCCACGCCCGACGGAATACGTACCATCATCCGCAACACGCGTGAAGTGTCGCCCCACCTGGCTCTGCTCATTGATACCAAGGGCCCCGAGGTGCGTACCACCAATGTGGAGCAACCCATAACCTACAAGAAGGGTGATGTGGTAAAGATATTCGGTCGCCCCGAGATGGACACCACCCACGACATCGTCAACGTGTCGTATACCGATTTCACCAAGTGTGTGGGCAAGGGTGCCCATATCCTCTTCGACGACGGACTGCTGGATATGCTCGTCATGGAGCAAGTGGGGCCGATGCTCGTGGCCCAGGTGCAGAACGACGGTGTGCTGGGCGCTCACAAGAGTGTGAATGTGCCTGGTGTACACATCGACCTGCCCGCGCTCACGGAAAAGGACAAGAAGAACATCAACCTCGCCATCGACGAGGATATAGACTTCATCGCCCACTCGTTTGTGCGTAGTGCCGACGACGTGATGGCGGTGCAGAAGATGCTTGACGAGCGTGGCAGCGACATCAAGATTATCTCCAAGATAGAGAACCAAGAGGGCGTGGACAATATCGATGAAATCATCGACGCATCGTATGGTATCATGATTGCCCGCGGCGACTTGGGAATCGAAGTGCCTCTCGAGCAGATACCCGGTATACAGCGTACAATCATGCACAAGTGTGAGCAGAAGAAGAAACCCGTGATTGTGGCGACACAGATGCTGCACACCATGATTGACAACCCGCGCCCCACGCGCGCCGAGGTGACCGACATAGCCAATGCCATCTACTCACGCACGGATGCGCTGATGCTCAGTGGTGAGACGGCGTCGGGCAAGTATCCTCTGGAGGCTGTACAGACCATGGCTGCCATCGCCGAACAGGCTGAGCAGGACCGCATGAACAGTGACGACTTTGACATCCCATTGAGTTCGACCTGCTCGCAGCGTGAATTCCTGGCCCATACAGCCATCGAGTCGACCCGCAAGTTGGGCGTTGCCGGTATCATCGCCGCCAGCGAGAGCGGACAGACTGCGCGCGACATTGCCGCCTTCCGCGGTCCTACTCCCGTGCTCGCCATCTGCTACAACAACGAAAAGACCATGCGCTGGCTCAACCTCAGTTATGGCGTAATACCCATTTATCAGAAGAAACACTTGAGCTCGCTCTTCCTGTTTGTGGCTGCGCTGCGTATGCTATTGCAGAAAGGCTATATCAAAAAAGATGACAAGATAGCTTACCTCGGTGGTAGTATCGGCGGACGTGGCGGCGCCACCTTCCTGGAGATAAACCGCGTAAGCCAGGTATTCGACAAGTCTTACGAATTCCACTTGCCTGACTGATAAGTGTAGAAGAAAACGATGGGATATAAAAACGAGGGGGATATTGACAGTCATGTCGATATCCCCCTCGTCTTCGGTTATTTCTTGTGTCGTCGGAATCTTGGTATCAAGGACTTGCCGCTGAACTTGCGGTACAGTTTCCATCCCAGGAGCGCTGCGTCAAACATTCCGATGCCCGTGCTCATAAGCCGTTGCAATCGCTTTGACGGTGTCTCATATCTCGGCGCTTCCTCCTTGGCAAAGAGCGTCTGCCAGAGGTCGGCTATCTTGTCTTCGCTGGCGTCAATCTCCTTGGCAAGAGCCTCGCGACGGGCCTGAATGTCTTCAAGCGAATTGTAAGTGTTCTCGTTGTTGACCATAGCTTATTTCTCCATTAATATACTTGCCAATAATCTGACCAGCGGGCGCTCTATCCACCTCTTGCGGTTGGCCACGCACAGCAACAGTATGATGAAATAGGTTGCAGCCACGGTGCCAAAGGCAAGCGCGTGACCCATAAGTGGGGCAAGCGCATAGGCCACGGCGAAGGAGAAGTAGATAAGGGTGAGCATGAGGAGTATGGCTATAATCACGCTGATGGTGGCAATCGTAAGGATACGCACCACCTTGTCAACGAGATTGAGCTTGATGTACTCTCCACGCAGCCCGATGTACTGCTTGATGGCTTCAACCAGCTGACCTATGGTCTCGATGTTTTTGTCGTTGGAGAACATCTGCAGAGGTCATTAATCCAATGCGTCTTCGGCAGCATCCTTGATGTCATCAACAAGGTCAGCAACCTGCTTGCGACTCAATTTGATGTCATGCTTGTTGCAGAAGTCGTCAACTGCGTCAGATATCTTCTTACGTGTGTCCTCACCTTTCTCAGGAGCCATGATGAGACCCAGTGCTGCTCCAGCAAGGGCGCCTCCGAGGAATGCTCCAATGTAACCTAATGCTTTCATATCGTTACTCTTTATAAGTTAATAATTCTCTTTGTCGGCAAATTGTCTGCCGATATCTTTCGCAAATGTAAGAAAAGAAAATAGATTGACCATAAAAAGTTAGTAATTTTTTGTTAAAACGCTTGGAATTCTCATATTTAACAAACTTTATGCACGAATGCACCCTCCCTTTGCGATATATTTTGTAATTTCGCAAACAAAAGTGAACATAAATAATCAAACAATATCTTAACAGACAATGAAGAAAAGTATAGTAATGTGCGCAGGCGTTTGTGCCGCTCTCGTGCTGGCCAGCTGCGGTTCAAGTAAGGATAGTGCTTTCAAGAAAGCATACGACAAGGCTAAGGCCCAGGAGCAGGTGGCTACCCAGCCAGAGACTCCCGCTCCAGTAGTGGCTCCCATCGTGGAGAAACCTGCCACCCAGTCTACCGTAATCGACAATGTGGACAACGCCAACGTTCGCACAGAGGATGTAACCCTCGTAAGCGGCGCCGGTTTGCAGAACTTCAGCGTAGTTGTAGGTTCGTTCTCTCTCAAGGCCAATGCCGAGGGTCTGCAGAGCACTCTGAAGGCTGCTGGATATGATGCACAGATTGTGCTCAACTCTGCCCGTGGCATGTATCGCGTGGTTGCCAGCACTCATGCCGACAAGGCTGCTGCCGTACAGAGCCGCAATCAGTTCCGCGCAGGCAACTATCCTGACGCTTGGTTACTTTTCAAGAAGTAAAGGTTAATGCGTGTTCTTTCTATAGACTATGGTAAGAAGCGCACAGGAATAGCAGTGACCGACCCCTTGCAGATAATTGCAAACGGGTTGGCCACTGTTTCTACATCCCAGCTTTTCGATTTTCTGAACGACTACATTGCTCGCGAGCAAGTGGAGCGTATCGTGATAGGCAAGCCCGTCCAACCCAATGGAGAGCCCAGTGAGAATCTTGCGAGGGTAGAGCAGTTTGTCAATCGTTGGCGCAAGGCTCACCCGGAGTTGCCCATCGAGTATTATGATGAGCGTTTCACTTCTGTCTTGGCCCACCGCGCCTTGATAGATAGTGGTGTAGGCAAGAAAACGCGTAGAGAAAACAAGGGACTGGTTGACGAAATCAGCGCAACCATCATTCTTCAGGACTGGATGGGTTCTAAGAAGTTTTGATACATACCAACATACAGTTTATGATATTACCTATTTATATATATGGCCAGCCTGTACTGAGAAAGGTGGCCGAGGATATCACCCCCGATTACCCCAATCTGTCGGAAATCATCGCCAATATGTATGAGACCCTCGATGCTGCAGAGGGCATTGGTCTCGCGGCTCCTCAGATAGGCATGGCTATCCGTCTGGTGGTCATCGACCTCGATGTGCTCAAAGAAGATTTGCCCGAGTATGCCGGCTTCCGTCATGTGTTCATCAATCCGCATATTGTGGAAATCGACGAAGACTCCAAGAAGGAAACCATGGAAGAAGGATGCCTCAGTATTCCGGGTATCCATGAGTCTGTGGCTCGCCACACACGCATTCATGTCACCTACCTTGACGAGAATATGGCTGAGCATGACGAATGGGTCGAGGGATACCTTGCCCGCGTGATGCAGCATGAGTTTGACCATCTGGAGGGTACCATGTTTGTAGACCGCCTTACTCCCCTGCGCAAGCAGTTGATACGCAGTAAGCTCAAACAGCTTACTCAGGGAAAATATCGTTGCAGTTACCGCACAAAACCGGTAAGACGATAACTTGTAAAGGTTGTCCATGGCTGTTCCGCATGGGCGACCGAATGAATGGGAACAACAAACAGCTATAGGATAATGAAGAGTATAATATCACAGGATAACCCGAAGCGAACAGTCTCTAACGCCAGTATGCGCATGAACGCGTGGATTACATCTGCGATAGTGCTCTTCATTGTCTTTTTTGTTCCGGGCAAGGCCATTGCCCAGTATAATACCAACAGGCTTATGCTTAGTGGAGAGATAGCTCTGCACTATGAGGACTACGTGCTCTCCATACAGTATTTCAATCAGGTTATCGTACTCAAACCTTACCTCTATCGCCCCTGGCAGTATCGTGGTATCGCCAAGTTCTACCTTGAGGACTATAGCGGTGCTGAGTATGACGTGACCCAAGCCCTCAAACTCAATCCCTACATCGACGGACTGTACGATTTGCGTGCCATTGCCTACGTGCGTCAGGATAAATACAAGGAAGCCATTGACGATTACACTCATGCCATCCGCCTCAATCCCGACCAGCGTAACTATTGGTTCAACCGAGCCCTCTGCCAGATGAATCTCAAGGAGTATGCCAAGGCCCATAATGACCTTGACACCATCATAAGCAAGTGGTCGGGCTTCGCCAATGCTTATTCGCTCAATGCGGAGATATGTCTGCAAGAGAAGGACACTGTGACGGCCGCCAAGTGGCTGGACAAGAGTCTGGAGATAGACCCCTTTGACGGCAACGCATGGACCACGAGAGCGTTTATATCCCTTGCCCGCAAGGAGTGGAAGGACGCTGACAAGTTCTTGAGCAAGGCCATCCACCTCAAGCCCAAGGTTGTGTCCAACTATGTCAACCGTGCCTTGGCGCGATACAATTACAACAACCTGAGAGGTGCTATGGAAGATTATGACCGTGCTATAGACTTTGATCCCAATAACTTCCTGGCACATTATAACCGTGGACAGCTGCGTATGCAGTTGGGTGACGACAACCGGGCTATTGCCGACTTCGATTATGTCATCCATATGGAGCCCGAGAATTATCTTGCCATCTTCAATCGTGCCCTTCTGCATGACCGCACGGGAGACCTGAAGTCTGCCATCCGTGACTACAGCACCGTAATCAGTCAGTTCCCCAATTTCTGGACTGGCCTGTCTTATCGTGCAAAGGCTTACCGCCGTCTGGGCATGACCGCCAAGGCCGAAATGGATGAATTCCGTATTCTGAAGGCTCAGATGGACAAGCATCTGGGCATCCAGCCACGCTGGAGCAAGAACAAGAGACGCGAGATGCGTAAGCGTAGTGAGATAGACCCTGAGAAGTACAATCGTATGGTGGTGGCCGACGAGAACGTGGCCAACCAGGAGTACAAGAGTGCGTTCAGAGGAAAGGTGCAGAACCGCTCGGTAGAGGTGGAGTTCATGCCTATGTACACCCTCTCGTTCTTCAAGTATAATAATGGCGTCACCTCTTATCAGGCGTTCGACCGCGATGTAGAGAAGTTCAATGCCCTTCAGACCAAGAGCAAGATTGACTATAAACTCTACGTGACCTGCAATCCTCCTCAGCTCACCGAAGGTCAGTCGCAGGCATTCTTCCAACTTGCAGACTCACTTTCGTCATTCATAGAGAAGGCTCCCCACGTTACAGATGTCAAGCGTCAACTGATGATGCGTGCTGTGGTGTATGGCGTCGTACAGGATTTTGATGCCGCCATCAACGACCTGACCGTCCTTGTCCATACCGATTCTCTCTCGACGATGGCCTACTGGCAGCGAGCCGTTTGCCAGCATCTTGTCAATGAGTTTGACCGCACCCATGGTGTCCAGACCTCCGACGCCCCCGCTCGTGTGATGCGAGTGCGTACCGACCTTGACCGCGCCATCGCCCTCGCGCCTCAGAATGCCTACCTATATTATAATAGAGGTAATCTGCACGCCTCCAATGGTGAATATTCCAACGCCATCGATGACTACACGCGCGCTCTTCAGATAGATGCTTATCTTGCCGAGGCTTATTACAATCGTGGCTTGGCCTATGTCAAGAATGGTAAGAAGGCCGACGGTATTCGCGACCTGAGCCGTGCTGGCGAACTGGGCATCTATGATGCTTATAGCGTAATCAAGCAGATTAGCAATGACAAATAAACTCTTCCCAATGGTGTCGATTGGGTGAAAAAGTACTTGAGAGAGGTGATTTTTATGCTTTTTGTAAAAATTACCTCTCTTTTCTTATCTTATGTCATAACAAAGTAGTACTTTTGCAACGATTAAAATAAAACTAATTTGTATTATGGTTAAAATCACATTTCCTGATGGCTCCGTGCGTGAATACGAGAGCAGAGTTACAGGGTTACAAATCGCCGAGAGCATTTCACCGGCTCTCGCTCGCAACGTTGTATCTTGCGGTATCAATGGTGAAACTGTAGAGTTAAACCGTCCCATCACTGCCGATTCTACCATCGCGCTTTACAAGTTTGAGGACGAAGAGGGTAAGCACACCTTCTGGCACACCTCTGCCCACTTGCTCGCCGAGGCGCTCCAAGAGCTCTATCCTGGCATCCAGTTCGGCTTCGGTCCTGCCGTAGAGAATGGATTCTTCTATGACGTTATGCCCGCCGAGGGTCAGGTGATTTCTGAGAACGACTTCCCCAAGATTGAGGAAAAGATGCGCGAGCTGGCCAAGAAGAACGAGGCAGTTGTGCGCCGTGAAGTGTCTAAGGCCGAAGCGCTCAAGGAGTTTAAGGCCGATGGTCAGAACTACAAGTGCGAGCACATTGAGCAGGACCTCGAGGATGGTACCATCACCACTTATACCCAGGGCAACTTTACCGACCTTTGCCGTGGTCCGCACCTTCTCTCTACAGGTGAAATCAAGGCAGTCAAGATTACCAGTGTGGCTGGCGCTTTCTGGCGTGGTGACGCCAAGCGCGAGCAGATGACACGTATCTATGGTATATCATTCCCCAAGAAGAAGATGCTCGATGAGTATCTCGTTATGCTTGAAGAGGCCAAGAAACGCGACCACCGCAAGATTGGTAAGGAGATGGAGCTCTTCTTCTTCTCCGACCGTGTGGGCAAGGGACTTCCCATGTGGCTCCCCAAGGGTACCGACCTGCGTCTGCGCTTGCAGGATATGCTCCGCAAGATACAGAAGCGCTTCGGTTATCAGGAGGTTATCACTCCCCACATTGGTTCCAAGAATCTTTATGTGACCTCTGGACACTACGCCCATTATGGTAAGGACAGCTTCCAGCCCATCCACACTCCCGAGGAGGATGAAGAGTACATGCTCAAGCCTATGAACTGTCCTCATCACTGTGAGGTTTTTGCCAGCAAACCACGCTCTTACAAGGACTTGCCACTGCGTATAGCTGAGTTCGGTACCGTTTATCGTTATGAGAAGAGCGGTGAGTTGCATGGACTTACCCGTGTACGCTCGTTTACTCAGGACGATGCCCATATCTTCTGCCGTCCCGACCAGGTCAAAGGCGAGTTCCTGCGCGTGATGGATATCATCCAGGCCGTGTTCGAAATTTTCCAGTTTGATAACTTCGAGGCCCAGATTAGTCTCCGTGACCCTAACGACAAGGAGAAGTACATTGGCTCTGACGAAGTTTGGGAAGAGAGTGAAACCGCTATCAAGGAGGCTTGCGCCGAGAAGGGCCTTGATGCCAAGATTGAGTATGGCGAGGCTGCGTTCTATGGTCCTAAGCTCGACTTCATGGTCAAGGATGCCATCGGCCGCCGTTGGCAGCTGGGCACTATCCAGGTCGACTATAACCTGCCCGCCCGCTTCAAGCTCGAATACACTGCCGAGGACAACACCAAGAAGGTGCCCGTAATGGTTCACCGCGCTCCTTTCGGTTCGCTCGAGCGCTTTACCGCTGTGCTCATTGAGCATACAGCAGGTCACTTCCCACTCTGGCTTACTCCTGACCAGGTGGCTATCCTGCCCATCTCAGAGAAGTACAATGACTATGCACGCAAGGTGAGCAAGTATTTTGCCAGCCAGGGTGTGCGCGCCGTCATCGACGACCGCAACGAGAAGATTGGCCGTAAGATTCGCGACACCGAGTTGAAGCGTACTCCTTATATGGTCATCGTTGGCGAGAAAGAGATGGAGGAAGGTCTTGTAAGTATGCGTAAGCAGGGTGGTGGCGAGCAGGCTACCATGTCTATGGAAGACTTTGCCAAGCGCATCAATGACGAGGTGGCAGTCCAGTTGAAGGCTACCGAAATCGAGCCTCAAGACTAAGACTTAGAAGTCAATTTTAGCATAGAGCAGCATTGCGGTGTCTATCCGCGGTGCTGCTTTTTTTGAAGAATTGATGCGTCTGGGACGAAAAGGCATTACCTCCGTGCGCCTTTTGGGGTCAATTATAGCACCTTTGGATAAAAAAGATGAAAATTTAATTTGATATTTAACGATTATTTTGTACCTTTGCAGCCGCTAATTATAAGATAGTTGAATGAAAAATGACAAAATGAAGAATCAGTACCGCGTGAACGAACAGATTCATGTCCGGGAAGTTCGTGTGGTAAGTGAGGATGGTTCCGAGGTGATGCCTACTCGTAAAGCGATGGATTTGGCTCGTCAGCAAGGCGTCGATCTCGTCGAAATATCACCCAATGCCCAGCCTCCTGTTTGTCGTCTCATCGACTACTCTAAGTTCCTCTATCAGCAGAAGAAGCGTCAGAAGGAAATGAAGCAGAAGCAGGTGAAGGTCGAGGTTAAGGAAATACGCTTCGGACCCCAGACCGATGAGCACGACTATCAGTTCAAGCTCAAGCATGCCCAGGAGTTCCTGCTCGAAGGCAACAAGGTGCGCGCTTATGTATTCTTCCGTGGACGCTCAATCCTCTTCAAGGAGCAGGGAGAAGTTCTTCTCCTCCGTTTTGCCAACGACCTGGAAGAGTATGGCAAGGTAGAGTCGATGCCCGCACTTGAGGGAAAGAAGATGTTCCTCTATCTGGCACCCAAGAAGGCCGGCGTGGCAAAGAAGAGCCAGCAGAAGCGTGACCGCGAGGCAGAGGAAGCCAAGGGCAGTGCCAGTGGAGTGGCAGAAGTAGATGAAGCACCCAAGGACGGTGGCCTTTTCGGCAACGCCAAGAATGGTGCCGAGGCTCTGCAGAAGCTACAGCGCGATTAAGACAAGAACATAGTGTGCGTAACGTCTTGGTATATACGTTACCACCTATATTATAAATAATAACAATTAAACAATTAACAAAAATGCCAAAAGTTAAGACAAATTCCGGCGCAAAGAAGAGATTCACATTCACCGGTACTGGTAAGATTAAGAGACATCACGCTTACCACAGTCACATTCTGACTAAGAAGACAAAGAAACAGAAGAGAAATCTTGTTCACCAGACTCTGGTTGACAACTCCAACCTGAAGCAGGTACGCGATCTGCTCTGTCTCCGTTAACCGTTAACTTTTTAGTCGAACTTTAAAAGAAAGAAATTATGCCAAGATCAGTAAATCACGTTGCATCTAAAGCAAAGAGAACAAGAATTCTGAAGCTCACCAAGGGTTACTTCGGCGCCAGAAAGAACGTATGGACCGTTGCTAAGAACACTTGGGAGAAGGGACTTACCTACGCATACCGCGATCGCCGTAACAAGAAGCGCACTTTCCGTGCTCTCTGGATTCAGCGTATCAATGCAGCTGCACGCTTGCAGGATATGAGCTACAGCCAGTTGATGGGAGCTCTCCACAAGGCAGGTATCGAGATTAACCGCAAGGTCCTCGCTGACCTCGCAGTCAACAACCCTGAGGCTTTCAAGGCTATCGTTGACAAGGTAAAGTAAATTGAGAATAGGTAAAAGAGCCTCGCTCTTCTACTCATAAGCTATAAAGCGCAAGACTGTAATGGTCTTGCGCTTTTTCTTTATCCCCATAACTGGCGGGACCAATGCCATCTTGATGCGATAGAAAGACGCAATGCAGTTTGGCTTGTCAAAGAGTTTGGCCATTGTGAAAATGTTGGTTTCATGGTTTGAATTTGTGAAATCAAGGTGTGAATTCTCGGTTTCATGGTTTGATTTTGTTATTTCATAATTTGGTTTTATTATTTCGTGGTTTGGTTTTATTTTTAGGTTGGTCTCGGGAGGTTTTGGCGTTTTCCCTTTTCCCGATTACGCCTCTTGCTTATTTCGGTCGGCCATTAGGTTTTGCTGGGGCGGTGGTGGGGTGGTC
>NZ_NPJL01000073.1:0-29440 GCF_002251325.1 Prevotella sp. P4-67 | reverse complement strand
GCATCGTGGGGTAAGGGGATGGTGGCTACATATTGATGTTGTGCTGTTGCTTTTTACTGAAAGCTGCTACTAACGACTCATAAATCTACCCTTAATCGTGTATTGGATGATAGTTGCGGATTTTAGGCTGTTTTATAATCTGAAGGATAACACTTAATAAAGAGAAGGAAAGATGAAAGATTGTTCAGGACATCCAGTTGTCTGCAACCATAATAAAGTAGGCTTCTTGGGATTGCTCGTCACAATAGGCATCGTGTTTGGAGACATCGGAACATCACCCCTATATGTGATGAAGGCCATACTCCATACAGGCGAAACCATCAACGAAAGCACTATCTTGGGTGCATTGTCCTGTATCATTTGGACACTCACCCTACAGACCTCCATCAAATACGTATGTGTGGCTCTGCGTGCCGACAACAATGGCGAAGGAGGCATTCTCGCCCTCTACGCTCTTCTGCGCCGCCTCAAGAGCAAGTGGATTTATATACTGGCTATCATTGGCGCAAGTACCTTACTGGCAGATGGGATTATCACCCCTGCCATTACGGTTACTACAGCCATTGAAGGACTCGAAAGCATCAGTCCGAATCTGCCTGTCACTCCCATTACACTTGCCATTATCACCATCATCTTCTTTGTGCAGCGGTTTGGCACCGAGAGTATTGGCAAGTCTTTCGGAGTCTTCATGCTCCTATGGTTTCTCCTGTTGGGCATAATAGGCGTCATCAGTATCACGACCTTCCCTATGATACTAAAGGCATTCAACCCATATTATGCTGTCATCCTGTTGACAAAATCTCCCCAATGGTTTTTAATTCTGGGTGCCGTGTTTCTCTGTACTACCGGTGCAGAAGCTCTTTACTCCGACTTGGGACATTGTGGCAGAAAGAACATCGCCATCAGTTGGGCCTTTGTAAAGACCATGCTCATTCTCAACTATCTGGGACAGGGAGCATGGGTGCTGAATCATGTGCAGACAGCCTACTCCGTGAATCCGTTCTTTGCCATCATGCCGCAAAACATACTTGTCTTCGCCATCATTATGGCCACTGGTGCGGCTATCGTTGCGAGTCAGGCACTCATCAGCGGTACCTTCTCCATCCTGAGCGAAGCCATGAACCTGCACTTCTGGCCCCGTATGCGAATCAAGCATCCCACACATGTAAAAGGGCAGCTTTATATCCCCGTAATCAACCTTGCCATGTACATCGGTGTGGTCCTCATCATCTTGCTGTTTCGCGACTCCTCACGCATGGAGGCTGCCTACGGACTCGCCATTACTATCACCATGCTGATGACTACATTGTTGCTCGGTTTCTACCTGCACAGCAAGGGTATGGCGCGACTTTTCACGATATTGTTTATTGGCACATACTGCACCATCGAGGGCATCTTCTTAACTGCCAATTTGTCAAAGTTTCTCGCAGGAGGCTGGTGTACAATGCTCATTAGCGGAATCCTGTTCCTGATGATGTATGTATGGGTACGTGCCATGAAGATACGACGCCAGTACATTAGCACCAAACCACTGGACGACTATTATCAGATTATCTCCGACATCAAAGCCGACGAAGACATCCCCAAGTACGCTTCCAACCTTGTCTATGTAAACCATGCCGAAAAACAAGGTACCGTAGATGACAAGTTGCTATATTCCATCATCAACAAGCAACCTAAACGCGCTGACCATTACTGGCTCATCAATATGGAGTTTGTAGATACTCCTGATACGCTGGAGTACAGTTGCGAGACCTTAGTGCCCGACACACTGTACAGCGTGACCATGCACATAGGTTTCCGCATTGAGCCTCGGGTTAGTCTCTATCTGAGACAAGTGGTGGAAGACCTTGTGGATAGCAAGAAGGTTGACCTTACCAGCACCTATCCTTCACTCCGCAAAAACGGTATTCCTGGCGATTTCCGTTTCATCATCACCCCCCGCGTGTATTATCCCGAGAGTTCCGTCAACCGCCAGCAGAACCTGCTGATGACCATCTACGCCCTTATCAGCAAGATAGGCATTGACGAGCCAAAGGCATTGGGCCTTGACACTTCCATGGTGGTGGTAGAACGCGTACCGCTGATTATCAATCATCACATTGGCAGCATCAGGCGAATTGCACAAATTGTAGAAGAATAAACAAATCCGACTGATTGTAACCTGAGTTCGGGATAAGAAAGTCTTTGTAAAAGTTGGTAATCCCAATAGTTCTTAGTACATTTATGGTTGTAAATCAATTAATTATAAAATTAAAGATTGGCTACACTCTATGTTAGGGGTATTGTCGTATATAGTCTCCTTCATTTGTAGGGTATAATGTAAAGCTGGTGTTTTATGAAGTCTGCCACAAATATTGATTTGTTATTATAAAAATATGGTCTTTAGCAGTTTTTATTCTACATATTTGTCTTTATCCAAAAATTAGGCATAACAGTCTTAAATTCTACATCAATGAAATGACATTGTTCCTTTATGATGCCCCGACGACGAATAGCTGGTTGCAGGCAGTAAGTGTCAAAATCATCAATGTTTACATCTGCAACATGAGTCCAATGAGGAAACAATAGCTTCATGTATGCAACTGCTATACGCTTAACCGCATTGAAATCTCGTGTATCAGCATTTTTGTCACATCCCACTAATTCGTCAAACAATAGTCCATATACATTTTGAGTGCGAAGCGAATGTAGTATTTCAGAGAAGTATTCTACATTTAATGTCCACCCTTTGTAAATAATGCCTTTGTTGATACGAGGCAAGTGCCAACCTTCAATAAAACAATGGAAACGGTCAAGTAAAGCAGATTCGCGGAATGACTGTGGCAAAGAATCAAAGTATCGGTAGTTCAAGGGGCGGCGCTGCTCGTTAAGAGGTATATTGCCCATTATCATAAGCCCACACTCTGAACTGAATTCATTGTTGTCTATCGTTGTTTTACCAGACTCTAAATATGATTTGAGAGCAGCCTGAATCTCTGCCGGTTCTTGGAAAATGATGGTCTGAATTTCATCAAAGGCAGTGAAATCATGGTTCTTGATGATGCCATTCTGCTGCTTGGCTTTGTCATAAAAAAGTTTGGCACGTGTAACCTTACCGCCACTCACAAGCCATCCATACTTTGAGAGGTTTCCAAATACGAATGACTTGCCTGTTCCTTTAGGAGCGAGTTCTATAACATTCAGGCGAGGCTCGATAAAGATTAGAAGACGTGTCAAGAACTCCATCTTCTGAGTCATTGTCTCAAAACCATCCGCCTCATATTCCATAGACGACAAAAGCACATCTATCCACTCCTCCGTAGAGAAAACTGCACGAGCTTTTCGCAAGTAATCAATGTCAACACTGCGGTAAGGCTTGAATGGTTTGTAGTCAACCATCTCAACATGATTTTTCTTTCCATCTTCATCAGGAAGTACAGAAAGTTTTATAATTCCCCATTTCTCACCATCCACGAGCTCGCCTTGATGATTTTTGTAAACGTACTCAGGTATTTGTCCTTCATTTATTTTGATGCCAAGATCAGGGATTCCGAATCTGCGCACACCTTTCACCAAGTCTATGTAGATGATGAAACGTGTGAGCAAAGTAAGTTCCTCACCAGAAGCCAAACGGTCTTTTACCTCTGTCTGCTTTTGCGGTATGACCATATCAAGGAAGTTTGTCAACTCAGCACGGTTGACATTTCCATCCGCATTGATAAACCGCTTTAGAATAAAGTCTTTTACAAATGACGGAAGGTTTCGCCCGGCAAACAAGCTGTTGGTTGATGCTGGGTCTTTATATATAGCCATCGAGGAGAACTGCTCCCGAATCTTTTGTGTGATAGTTGCTTGCATAATTTAAAATCCGAATAAGTCGTTTTCCTGAACACCAGTGTTGATGCTCAGATTGTCTGTTTGCTTAAATTCTCCTATATGTAGGATTATTCTGGTTGAAGTGCTGACGAGATTCAATCGTTCACTCTCATAAACATCTCCATCCATATTGTGAAGCTCATAGTCAACACCATTGTATGTTACATATGGAGTGTCTATGCTGCTGATTCCCTTTATCGTATATCTTACTATGGGGCTACTTGCCACAATTTCGTTTGACTGCAATTTCGCAGAATATACATTTGCATTTTTTTGACTGGAAACAATTATGATAGGTACAAGTACCTCTTCTGGTGTTGTGCCTCCATGAGCACCCTGTCCAATTGGCGTTTTGGCGGAAAGAGAGTTGTTATTCAATGAGCACAGCGTCTTGCCATCATCCAAAACAACGTAGTTATTGTCTGCCGGAGCAGACCCTTTAAGCCAATGTCCACAACGTCCAGCATGATCTGTCTCCACACCTGCGAGGTTAAGTCCTGCTCCGAACTGTGCCATATAGCTGACTCCATGATCAGAGACAAATGCTATCTTCTTGCCATTGTACAGCGAGAGAACTTTCGAAATGGAATCTTCTACAATTCGAAACTCCTCAATAAGGTATGCAGGATATTTTTTCTGCGTATGCGCAAACTTGTCAATATCTCCGATTTTCTCCAGTTTGCCATCTGCCATCTCATCCAACTTCGTCTTGTTTACGGAAGTGACTGTAGGCAATTCTGAAGCTGCGACATAAATTTCATTCAAGAACACTCCATCTGCCTTATGTTTTTCAATAACTCGTGTTATGAATGGAATCCAATCTACACCAAGCCCGTCTATCCAATAGTAAATGTCAATATCCTGCCTGTTGTGCATAAATGTCTTTACAGTTTTGAAACCATTGCGCCATGTCTCAAAACTGACTTGTGAGGCGTTAAGTTCCTTGAGCTTGTTTGCCAGGTTTTCTGTTTGACTATTCCCCACTTTTGAAAGACAATATTCCTGGAAATATTCATTTATCCAACCGTTGACTTTCTCAGTTTGCACACTTGAAGGCAACAAATAGGCATACAATTCAGGGAAAAGAGTCTTTATATAGTTCTTTTCTATCTTTCCGTGACCAACCCATTCCGTCATAAGACATTGTTCTGACAAAGTGAGTGGTGACATATATTTCATCGCAAACAATGGTCCACGTTCTGGATCAGCAGCCATTGCCGACAACTTTGCCTTAACCTTTTGTTCTGCCAAACTCGTTATCTGCACATGCTGTCTTTTTGCTTCTCTAAGCAGAGACAAACGTTGGCTAATACTGGTCTCGTCAAGAGGCTCTTCAAAGATTTGGGTAGCTATTTGTGAGAACAAATCTGACGAGCCCAAAGAGGCAACGTTCTCCAAGACCCTAATGAGATAATTGCATTCCTCTGTTTTCCATACAAAATAAGTTTTCAGCAGCCAGCGTGAAAACTCATCCTTATATTCAAACCATGTCTGCACAAAGGCATTCTCTTCATTCAAACTTGATGTATTGAACCGTTGATTGACAAAAGCGTCAAAATCAAAATCTGCCACATCAATATTGGAAGCCAGTTCTTCCCAATACGGCATATCTTCTTCTCTTGCATTCAATTTGCCAAAATCAATACGGAGTCCTTTGGTCAAGAATTCAAACACATTGTTGCAAATCGTATACTTGAAGGCATTGTCTGGCTGGGCATTATTACTGTTGGCGAAAATACACTTTGATGTACAAATAATCTGCGGCTTTATCTTGGCACCCACATTTTTCCAAAGGGCAATCCAATGGCGTAGGTCTTCACACAGCGTATAATGTTCTTCAAGTCCTTTCACACCGTATGTTGTTCCCTTCGTAAGAATCAGGTGATAGTTGTCATACTCTGTCCCAGAGCGGTATTCCCATATGTGGATATTTGGATCGTCCTTGAATTTGCTCACCTTGCTCTGCATACCGATGACAGGCACGTATATACGCTGGTGATCATGTTGGGCTTCTTCCGGTGATTGGATAAGACGTATTGTCTTCAGCAACGAATCAAACTCAGCGTAATGTGCATTGTCATAGAATCTTGTTATCTCCGAAAATGGCGCGATGACGAAATCGTTTGCAGGCAGACTTTTAATGTAAGCCTCGAATAATGCGGCAAGTTGCGAATAGGTGATAAGTTTGTCGTCCTGTCCGTCTTTCATCCATTTTTCTATGCTTTGCACATACACGTCATGGTCTTGGCACACTTGCACGAAATCGCCAAAGTCGCCAAAATTCTCAAACAATACAAAACGTATTGGATAGCGGTTGCGGAGACTGCTCTCCGCTCCCGTCCAATGTTTGTCGACCTCTATTTCATGACAGAGGTCTTCCAATGTACCAAACTCCTTATACATAGATTTAACCGTTTATCTTGTCCAACAGCCACTCTCCACATTCGTCACACAGTCGGGTCAGCAGAGCCTTTGCATCATCAAGGGAAACAATGCTTGAGATGTGCTTTTTTGCTTGCTTGCGCTTCTCCTCCAATGCGTTAGAATCCGTATAGGATGTTTGTACAGTATTATTGGTAGGCGGTTCGGAAACTATGTCGTTGCTTTGTTGCCAACCATTGCCATTTGTTTTTTGCTGACCATTTGCAGATGAACTTCTTGCAGAATTCCATTGTAATGCCTTCTTCTCCACCTCTTCTTCAGTCCAATAACCTACTGTTGATTGTAGATTTTGCTCGATGAAGTGCTTCACGTCATCCACTTCATCTTCTTGTATGTTGATGAAGTCAAGCTGCATCAGATAATTCTTAAAGCCATCAGAGAAGGCTGCATCCACATTGAGGATGTTCTTCATCTCGAACCTCAGTTCAGAGATGAGGTCTATAGTATCCTTTACTAACGCTGGATTCCGCAGGTCGCGTTCCATACAGATGGTGACGATATTGTCTATCAGTCTGCGCTCTTCATCCGTAATGTTCAGCATGACTGGCAAACTGGCAAAAGCAGCTTCCGAGGCGTATTTCACCGTCCACAGCGGATATCCTTTCTTGCCAAGAAACTCTGATGTAATGGCATAGCGGGCATCTTTCAGACTGGTCACATCCGAATAGTCATTGTTCTTGTTGTTCAGTTTGAAAAGTGATATGAGGTCTTTACACAGTTTGCCTTCCTCGGGAGTCTGGAACTTGAAGTTCAGCTTATTGTTCGATTTCTTGTCGTCCCACACCTTGAACAGCCACACAATATCGTCAATCAATGCATTCTTGTCGCGTGGCTTGCCCTGCATATCGAATATTTTGTTTGCCCAAGGCTTCAGGGCAAAAGCCATCATTGCCATTGGAGCAAAACTACCGTATAAGCCGTATGGGGGCTTCTGCAAAACAGAAAACTTGTCATCAAAGTTGAATGGAAGACTCTTGTCTGCATACTTGATGATACTCTGCACCTTATCATATACAACCTTGAACGGATGGTTCTCTGGCACATCGTCCTTCCACTCCATGTTGTCATCCAAGCACTCTTGTACAAGATATTGTATAGGGCGCATCTGAGCGGTTATAGTTGTCAGTTCGTCCTTTGAAGTGGCAAAGATGAATGTACGCACAATCTCTTTAGAGTTCTGCTGGCGCCAGAATGTTGATGGTGACTTTTGGCGCAACAATTCGCAAGCATCCGGACCATACGGGAATATGGTCGGAGATATCACACTATTGACAATGCTTGAAAGATGCTTCACTGAAATAGGTTGCTTTTCTTCACCGTTTATATATACAACAGCATTGCCACGCTGCACGCTGTCCATCCATTCCTTTACCATCGACACAGCATGGTCGCGGTGTACTTTCTGCTGGTCAAGGAATCCATGACTGCTGGCACAGGCATAGTTAGCCTGGTATTCTATAAACTGCTCATACTTTGCGTCAGTGAGCACCTCGTCAAACACAAGGTACACAATATTCTTTAGGTCCTTGTCGTTCTCGTCTTCGGCACATTTCTCCGCAAAATTGCGCAGCACGCCAAGCTCAGTGTTGTTCCTTGCCATAAGCAATGCGAAAAACATGGCACTTGTCTTGGTGTCCTTTCGCGCATTCTTGATTTGGCTTCTGAGTACGGCTTCGTTCTGATGGTCAGAGAAGAATTTGAATCCATAAGGACGTATAACTTTCTGCATCATCTTTTTCTCAAAGGCAGTGCTGGCGGCATCTGAGAAGTTGAGTACCTGGTCCGTATAGCGATACTGCACATTGCGCATCTCGTTTTTCTTTTCTTCTATCTCGCCAGAAGGCAGGGCTGAGAACTGCACGGAATACAAACCGCCCGGCGCACGTTGTATGATGCCTTGTTCGTTGAACCACTGTAGCACTGCGTCCACCTCACTGTCATAGCATGTCCCAGCAAACAGGGCATGTATGTTGTCCTCCGATGGTGTTACCAGTCCGTTGTTGTTCTCTCCCGACACATTGTTGAAGGCGTTGAGCAACAATATTCCCTTAAATACAGCAAAATAGGCTGCACCTTCATTGCTGACCTGTAGCTTGTATGAGTTGTAGCGTTCCGTAACGGCTCCATAGTTGGTCACATCATCTTGGAATACCTTCAGCACATAATCCCACAGATAGTCTGCCGTGATGGTGTCGCGGTTGAGGAAATGTTCCTCGCTGTCAAGGAATTCTCGTATGGAGTCATTCTGTCCCAAGAACTCGAACACGCTTCGGCTGGATGAACCTACCACAGTGGCATAGTGGGTGGCAAGATTAGCTGTACCCGGATGCAGAGGATATAGATTGAAGAGGTCTTCACGAGTGGACTGCTGGTCGTTGCTGGTAGCGGTAAAAATATCAAGCAACTGCGAATTCATCGTATAGAACTGCTGGCACATCTGCGTATGTCGCTCCTCGTCGATGATTTCAAACTTACGCGACATAATCTTGAATGCCGATACAGATTCCATGTTGTACTTCATGCGGTGGTATCGCCCATCGGTCTGCTTCAGTTGTTCGGAGTCGATGCCGTTGAATGCAGACGGATGCGAGATAAGGAACAGGTAGGAATTACAGTCCTCATTCATGAACTTCTGAGCCACCTCTTGCAATTGTTTCAACACGGGTACACCAATGGCGTCGGTCATAACGTCGGTAAACTCGTCCCAAACAATCAGCAATCCATTATACGTTCCCAACTCTGTCAGACGGTCTTCCACCTCGCCAAGCCATTGTTTGATATTGTCGTTGTTAAGGCGAATGTCGAGTTGTGCCTCACGCAGCGTATCGCTCACGCGGTGGAATATACCAAGGTCGCCGGTCTTCAGGCTTTCTGCCAACTGCTCGCTGTCGGCTACTACAGACGATAGGGCTGTATGGGTGTCAATCAAGTGATTCCATATTTCCTGGTTCTGGCGTATTTGCTCAATGTAGTTTTCATAATCCGTCGGCACAGCTATCTCTATCTTGTGCTTGTGGAGCGTTTCCGTTACCGCCTTCTGCAACACAAGAGCGAGGTCACCGGGATGGGTCATTGCTCCCAGTCCATACACATTGACCGTGAGCAAACGTTTCGTCTCGCGAAGTGAATAAATGGCTTGACGGAGTGTGGCAAACTTTGCGTCCTTATACTCGTAGTCCACCCACTGGCGTATGTCTTCCACGGCATCACCCAGCAAGTGACTGACAACTGCTACGGCATGGCTCTTGCCAGTGCCGTATGTTCCGTTTATCCAAAAACTCTTGTGGTTGTCAATGTCGTTTCCACGCACACTCTTTATGACCGTACGCAACACGTTGTTAAATTGTTCATTGGGGATGAACGAAACCCATTCACCTTTTTTTTCTTCTGCTATGTCGTAAGCGGCTTTGCCACCACGAAGCTTTATTATATCGTCATACTTAGTTGCCATAAGTGTATGATTGGTTTGTTATAGTTATTTTGTCAGGTATCGACTGATGATGTTCTGTTTGATATAATCCCTGTTCTCTGCGTCTTGTAATAGCTCCCATAGCTCATCGTCCAATTTTGCATAGAGAAGATTCTCGCGGAGGTATTTGGCAGAAGGAGAGGATGACATACTCGGAGATTCAAAGTCACGCTTCCATATTAAATGATAGAATGGAGAACTTGCAAGATGATAAAATGGTTTAAGAAATGTTGACAAGCAACATCTTTTCTCACCATAGACCTTCTCATATTGTGAGAAAAACATTTGTTGTAAGTAAACATCATCTAAGCTAAATTTATTACAGCATAACTTACCATACTTGACACATTCAATCAAAGACAAAAGGTATAGTGGCTTTGATAACGAAATCCGTCCTCTATAATTACCCAATGTTAAAGAAAGAATCATATCTGTGTATGTAACAAGTAATGCTTTCATTTCGCTAATGTCTCTAAAGCTTTTTCAGGAGTTAAATCATCTCTTAGTGTAATATGATCCAAACCCATATTTAGTTCTGCCACCAATACTCTGTGACTATCAGAAGAAAGAAAACGCAATTTCTTTTCCAAATCACTTTTTGAAATACCAAATTCCTTATATATTCCGTCCTTTTCATCAGCTTTGTAAAAGTCGGAAACTCTCATCAAGTTGCTTTCCTTTATCTGTGCATATTTGTATAATGAATATGCGACTGCTTCCACCTCAATATCTGAAAATCCAGACCGAGTATATGTGTTCTTGTCAACTTTAGTCATTTGACCAAGTTCCTCACCTATAGGACTCTCCTTAAATGTACGAGTGAGAGCATACACAACATTCTTTATCGTTGTTGTGCTGTCACTGGAATAATCATTCTTTACCCCTTCTCTCAAATCAGCATCAGTGAAATTGCTTCCGAAAGAAACATTCTGCGAATACCAATGTGCTATAGGAGAATTGTACGTCAAGTTTATCCAAATAATTTGCCATACTAAACTTGGATTGTTCTCATATATTTCGATAAGCAACTTTCCAAATGGGGTAATTTCTCTTTTCTTTGTATCAGAAAGAATTTCTGCCTGAACAAGCCATTTTACAAAACTTGGCAACTGCTCCTTGACATTTAGTCCATGATCTGTTGTCTGAAAATAATCGTCATGATTAGACATATAGTAGTCTAACCATTCTTCACGTAATCCAAAATTATTATAACTAATCAGTTTCATTTTACTCTTTGGTGTTTCTGTTATTTTTAATGAATGAGCTACAATACATCCAGTTTCATGGAAATTTAGGCATTTCCCACAATGGATACATTTATTAGTGTCTATTTCGGCTTTTGGTAAAATAGATAATGCACCTGTCGGACATTCTACTTCACAAGCTTCACAATTTATGCAAAATGTGGCCTTATTCAAAGCCCTTTTTATCAATCCTTGCAACGCTAAACTTTTTGCTGTATTTTTGAAAGACAGACTATAAACATCACCATTATTTTCACACTTGTATGAGTATACTTCATTCCTGTATTTGAGTTCTCCTTGTTTTTCAGAACCTGTAAATGGAGCAATAGCGCTAATCCATGTTAAAGGATGCTTCTGTGGTTTGATCAACATGACATTCAAGTCTGGCTTTGAAGACAGAAAGTCAATAGCTGAGGAAGAATGAATGTCACGACCGCCGGCTCGTCGTTTCCAGTTTCCATCTTCAATATAATTTCTAAAATCCTGTACCTTGTTACGTTTTACATTGTCTTCAATTCGTGACAAAAAGGGCTCAAGTTTTTCATGAAAAGTTTGATTAACCACCATGTCATTCCATTCAGAGGAAAAAGGACAAATAATACATCCAACTCTTGTTATACCACGTCTGTATGCAATATTAATTGGAAAGCCATAGCGGAACAAATACAAAAATACTTCAACAGAAGACCAAGATAATATTGGACTTGCATTGATAACAGTCGAATGTTTAACACCTTTTCCAATTCGATTATATCCACTTCTCCTTACAGACTCCTCCGCTCTCACTCCGTCGAATGTCAGAACACGTGCTTGCTTGTTGCCTTCAACTTTCAACATTCGGTACAACGGTGCCGTCTTCATCACTGAGCAGCACCAACGGTGATTGTCACTTGGTGTGCCAATCTTGTCCCAATAGTTCAGTACCGACTCGTGGTTGCGGGCTGTAAGGAAACGGAGAGAAGGAAACTTCTTTTTATAGTACGCCTCCACATCTTTGTAAAGTGCGAGAGAAGGAGGCAGTTCATAGCCGGTGTCGCTATAAATGACCTCAAAGTCTGTAGGAGGAATGGCACGTGTACACAAGTCGAGTACCACTTGCGAATCCTTACCACCAGAGAAGCTTGCTATAAAGCGGTCTATTTTGGTAGATAGTAGCACACGCTTGCCTTCTTTTTCTGCCATAGCAAGAGGCATGATATCGAACGAGTCACAATCCTGTTTAACCACAGCCATGCGTTGCTTGTTCTTCTTTTCCACGCGCTCTGCCATCGTCTCGAAGTCCAGTTTGTTGGCATCTGCCTTGTTGTAGGTTTTATTTGCTTTGGCATACGCCAAATAAGTATCGCGGATAAATTCTATGGCTTCGTTTTCCAATACAAACATTAAGTCGGATGTGCGCTGCAGCATCTTCTTTACATCAACGGGTACAAGCTCCATCGGTTCTATGCCAGGCTGCATTTCCAATGTGGGTTTGGTATAGATATTTGCACCCTTGGCGTCAAAGAGCCTCACTCCCCGATACCAATACTGCTTGTTGACAGCCCACATAATCGGCTCTTCCACATGAGGAAAAGTCCATCCAAGTTTATCAAGCCCCAACAAGTCCAGTTCCTCAAAGAACACAGGACGGGGAGAGATACCAAGTGTACCTTCCACAATACGGGAGTGAAGCAGCACTCCTCCCGTTTCTTTGTCCCATGTTATTTTGTACATTTCGGTTTTACCTCTTAATTCCGCAACACTATTATAAATTAAACCTTTTAAATACCTGAGCAACAAAAAGTTGCCCAAGATTTTTCCATGTCGAAAAATTCACTTATCTTAGTGTTGCAAAATAAACAAGAGAATCCGACGATAGACATGGCAAAAATACAAATTAAATCCGAGAAACTCACTCCTTTTAGAGGAATATTTTCAATCATGGAGCAATTTGACTCCACATTGTCATCTGTAATCGACTTAACCCTCGGTCTGAGGTGTAGGTTGTTCCATTTCATGGCACGTTTTCTCGCCATGGCAGAGCTTAAGTAAACTTAGCTCTGCTCATCTGGCTTAACGAAAACGTTCGTTTCCATCAGAAGGATACGTTGAAGAGGTTCTTTGAGAGATTTGAACAGAACGGAATTACTATCAATCGTTTCAGAGCTGATTGCGGATCATATTCCGAGGAAATCATAGAAGAAGTAGAGAAACACAGCAAGTCCTTTTATATCCGTGCAAACCGCTGCGGTTCGCTCTACAATGACATCTTTGCTCTCAGAGGCTGGAAGACTGAAGAAATCAATGGCATCGTGTTTGAATTGAACTCTATCCTTGTTGAAAAGTGGAAGGGTAAAGCATACCGACTTGTGACTCAAAGACAGAAACGAATGGATGGTGTGCAGGACCCTTGGGTAGGAGAATACACATACCGTTGTATCCTGACTAACGACTATGAATCTTCCGCAAGAGAAATTGTCGAGTTCTCTAACCTTCGTGGAGGAAAGGAACGTATATTCGATGATATGAACAATGGTTTCGGGTGGGACAGATTGCCCATATCCTTCATGGCAGAGAACACAGTGTTCCAAAAACAGCAGCATCAGATTAAAAATATCGCTGTCCGCAAAACTTTTTTTGAGCATAAAGAATTAGGGCTGGATTCATCGCTTGGAATTCAGCCCTTTATTATTGGCTAAACATCCATATCATTGCCATTGTTTTTGGTAACTATATACCTTTCGGGGGTTAAAAGTATATAGTTACCAAATGTTTTATAAAAAGCCGCCATTTCTATCCTCATTCTCTTGCTTGTTTAATAGTCACACCGACCGACCTGATACCCTTGCTTCCCAGCACGATGGACGAGGCGATGTAAATACCTATTTTTGGGTATTGCCGCAGCCTTCTGATTGCAATAACTTTGCATCAAGATAATTATTAGAAGTTAAGACAAGCATGAGAATATACTCCACGCTGCTATTATGGATGATGTGCGCCACCCTGACATGGGCGCAGAATGTAGCGTCGGTCGTCATCGACAGCCGCTCGGGCGACCCCTTGGCTGGGGCAGTGGTGAGCACTGTGGCGCAGGGTAAATGGCAGACCATCACCGACGCCGACGGACGGTTTGAACTTCCCCAGCGGATGGTGGGCACGAAGATACGCATCACCATTTTAGGGTATAAGACGCTCACCGTGACCGCCAAACGACAGGGAATCTACAGGATGTCTGAGGACATAAGCACCCTGGGCGAGGTGGTTGTGACGGCGCGCACCGGACAGGGACAGACGACCTCGTCGGTTATCGGCCGCGACGCCATGAGGCATCTCCAGCCCAACAGCATAGCCGACCTGATGGAGCTGTTGCCCGGCGGATATGCCAAGGACCCCAACATGGGTCAGGCCAATCTCATCACGCTGCGCGAGACCGGCACGATGGGCGCCTATGGTTCGGAGACGAGAAGCAACAACTACTCCATCACCTCGCTGGGCACCCAGTTTGTCATCGACGGCGTGCCGCTGATGACCGATGCCAACCTCCAATACTCGCCCTTGGGCGGCACGCAGTCTTCCTCCTCGTCGTCATCGGCCGAGGCCAGCCGCAATATCACCAACAGTGGCGTAGACATGCGCGCCATCTCCACCGACGACATCGAGAGCGTAGAGGTGATGCGCGGTATACCCTCTGCAGAGTATGGCAACCTGACCAGCGGACTGGTCAGCATACGCAAGATACGACGCGCCATGCCGCTGACGGTACGCTTCAAGGCCGATGGCTACAGCAAGCTCTTCTCGGCTGGCAAGGGAGTCAACCTCAACCGGCGGGGAACGTCGCTTCTCAACATGGACTTAGGCTACCTCGACTCCAAGACCGACCCTACAGACAACCTGGAGAACTACAAGCGTCTGACGGCGTCACTGAGATACACCCTCAAGGCCGACAGGAAGGCATACTCATGGAGTTGGAACTCGGCGCTGGACTATCAGGGATCGTTTGACAATGCCAAGGCCGACCCCGACCTCAACTACGGACACATAGACGAATACCGCTCATCGTACAACCGCATCGCGATGACCAACAACTTCATGCTGAAACCCCGCAAGTCGGTGTGGAGCGAAGTGGCAGTCAACTCTATGGTGAGCCTTCAGACCGATCGGCTCCGACAGACACGCCTCGTGGCTCCGCAGCGTTATGGCATAGTGCCGCTGTCATGGACCGACGGTGAGAACGAAGCCCAGGCGGTCTTTGCCGAGTACATCGCCCACTATCTCTGCGACGGCAAACCGTTCAGCGCGTATGTCAAGGCCAAAGGGGTGATGGGCTTCAAGACCGGCAGAGCCACCCACACCCTCAAGTTGGGCCTCAACTGGGACATCGCCAAGAACTTCGGGCGCGGACAGGTCTACGACATGCACCGCCCGCTGAGCGTCACGGGATGGAGTTCACGCCCGCGCCGATACAAGGACATCCCTTCGCTGCAGAACCTGTCTGCCTTCGGCGAAGAGCAGATGCGCTGGAGTCTGGGCAGGAGCACCATAGACCTCATGGCAGGACTGCGGTTGGCAATGATGCCTGGGCTGGCCAGCCGATACGACATGAGCGGACGCATATATGCCGACCCGCGCATCAATATGGGCTGGCATCTGCCCAAGCTGACGGTGGGCGGCGAACCTATGACCATCTCCCTCAACGCCGGATATGGCATCACCTCCAAGATGCCTACCCTCAACTATCTTTACCCCGACCGTTACTACAGCAATTTCATATCTCTGGCGTATTACGACGCGTCTTCACCGGCACAGAACAGCTGTTTTGTGGTACACACCTACATCCAGGACCCCACCAACTACCACCTCTCTCCCGCCCGCAACCACAAGTGGGAGGTGAGAGTAGACCTCGACTGGCACGACAATACGCTGTCGATAGACTATTTCAGGGAGACGATGAACGACGGGTTCTGATATGCCGCCATCTATGGTTCCTATGCCTACAGGGCTTACGATGTGAGCCAGATGCAGGCAGGCCGCGACTATCACTCGCTGCCCTACACAGAGCGGCAGGTGCTCGACGGCTATCAGAAGGCGGGCAACGGCAGCCGACTGGTGAAGCAGGGCATAGAACTGGCCTTCACCTCGCAGCGCATCCACGCTCTGCGCACCCGTATCAATGTCACCGGAGCGTGGTTTCGTACGCTCTACACCAACAGCCAACCCATGTTCGACGCCGTGAGCACAGTGATAGACAACCAGCCGGTGCGCGAGCAGTATGTGGGGCTTTACGACTGGAACGACGGAAGACTCAACGACCGCGTCAACACCAATGTGACCTTTGATACGCAGATACCCGAGTGGCGGCTGATATTCACCACCTCGGTGCAGTGCATGTGGATGATACGCACCCGCCAGATGTGGAAAAACGGCACGCCCACGGCCTACATCGCAGCCAGCGACGGCCAACTGCATCCCTACACCACGGAGAGCCTCAACGCCCCCCGACTCTCCCAGCTCACCCGCAACTACAACGCCGACCTCTTCCGTCCGTTCACGGTGCCCATGTCGGCCATCGTCAATCTGAAGGTGACCAAGGAGATAGGCCGCATGATGCGCCTGTCGTTCTTCGCCAACAAGATATTGGACTATCTGCCCGACTACACCGCCAATGGGCGCACCATCAGGCGCAATGCCTCGCCCTACTTCGGAGTCGAGGCGGGCTTGAGCCTATAACAGACAACCCTAACAGCAAACAGGAATATGAAGACAAGACTTATACTCTACATCATGGCGCTGAGCGTGCTGGCAGCATGCTCCGACCTGGAGACAGGCAGCACCCGCCACACCGCCACGCAGATTGCCGTTACGCCGCCCGTGGGGATAAGCGGCATGCAAATCAACAGCCAGCAGATAAAGATTACCAATCTCACCACCGGCGTCACCACTACCCTGTCGTCGACCGAGGGCATCACCCTCACCGAGGGGCTCTACGACATGGTCTACTCTGCCGACATCACCTATACCGCCCACAACGCCAACGACGAGACGGCGCAGGCCAAAGGCCGACTTAACGGCAAGGCTGAGAACGTACAGATTACCGGGAGCAGCCGACAGGTGCAGATAGAGACGTTTCTGTCGGCCGACAACGACGACTTCATCATCGAAGAGATATTCTTCGCCGGCACGCTGCGCAGTTCTGGACTGCAGTATTATGGCGACAGCTACATCAAGATTTACAACAACACCGACCACGTGCTCTATGCCGACGGACTGGCTTTCTGCGAGTCGAAGTTCAAGTCTACCCAGTATTTCGAGTACACCCCCGACATACGCAAGGACACCATGACCATCTGGTCGCTCTACGTGATACCCGGCAGCGGTACCGACCACCCCGTGCAGCCTGGCCACTCGCTGCTGCTCTGCGACACGGGCATAGACCACCGCAACGCCAACCCCAACTCCTTTGACCTGAGCGCCGCCGACTTTGAGTGGTACGACGTTTCCACCCACCCCGAGCACATGGACATCGACAGCGAGACGGTGCCCAATCTCGACAAGTGGTATTGTTATACCGAGTCGTTCTACGTGTTGCACAACCGAGGATTTACCTCCTACGCCCTGGCGCGTATTCCTATCGACAAGGCGCAGTACCTTAAGGACTACAAGTATACCTATTATTATACGATGTATCTGCCTGCCGGCACATTCCCCATGCAGCAGGATGCGTACAAGATGCCCAACGCGTGGATTGTCGACGGGGTCAACTGCAGCATCGAGGCCAAGCGCCTGTGGAATATTCTGCCCCCGTCGGTCGACGCAGGCTGGACCCACTGCGGCAAGATTGACAAGGATGAGACCCGATACTTCCGCAGCGTGCGCCGGAAGCTCCAGTATCTCAACGCCGACGGCACCATGCACCTGCTGGACACCAACAACTCGACCGAGGACTTCAACACCGAGTGCATACCCTCTATCGTCGAGCTGCAGCATACCGCCATCGACGCCGCTGGTACCAAGGCGAACACTGTGACCTATGATGGCATAACTCCCAAGCAGTAGAAGATGAAACACGATACCTCTACCACCTCCATGACGGTGCTCCTTGCCACAGCCATGCTCATGGCAGCGCCCGTCACCCTCACGGCGCAGCAGAATGACAGCTCCCACACCTCGCTGTCGGCACGTATGTGGCAGACGCAGATGCCGTCGGCCGATTTCGGTGCCGCGCTCTACCTCAACCCAGCCATGCAGAGCTACCGCTACAGCGCCTCTATCAACAGGCTGCAGGTAGGCATGGACTACAGCAAGGCTTCACGCCCCGCGCGACTCGAAGACGGCACGGGCAGCAGCATGGGTTACGGCTGCATCGACGCCTATCTGCACAAGGGCAAAGCCACGCTGTGGGGCAATGCGGCTTACCGCAACGGCACCACGCGCAACGTACGCTTCAGCGAGACCACAGACTACCAGCTGCTCTACCCCTACCTGATGGCCGACACCGTGGGGGGCAACACGCATGGTGAGTATTACCACTTTATGGGTGGCTTCTCCTATCCTTTGGGCCGATGGAACATCGCTGCCGAGGGCGAATACACCGCCCGGATGGAGTTCCGCACCCGCGACCCACGCCCCAAGAACCTCTCGGGCAACCTGATGGCTCGGGTGGGCGTCTCGACCCAGGTGGGCACCGGCGTCATGGGCATGGCTGTGAGCGCCCGACGCTACAAGCAGACCAACGAGTTGAAGCTCTACAACGAGGTGAGCATGCCCACCATCTATCACCTCACGGGCATGGGCAACGACTACTACCGTTTCAGGGGAGCCAACACCTCTACCTACTACCAAGGCCACTCTTTAGGGGGCATGCTCAGCTACCGCCAGCGACGCGACAGCCAGCGTGGTGCCTTCGCCCAGGCGGGATATGAGTTTACAGAGATTGAGAAGATTATCTCTTCGCTCAACCAGCTGCCTCTCGCCACGCTGCGGCTGCATCGGCAGGACGCCACGGCGGGATGGCTGTCGACAGTGGGGCGCCACACGTTGGGCTTGCGGCTCAGCGAGGAGTGGCAGCGGCGCCAGGGCTTCGAGCACATCTTCGGCACGGCTCAGGATAATATCTACCCGCAGATAGCCATTGCCGAGATGTACCGCCTCACCACCCTGCGCATAGGTGCCGACGCGCTCTGGCAGCACGCGCTACCCATAGCCAGCCGCCGGGGCTACTGGGCGCTGCAGGCGGGTACCGCCTACTGCGACTACCATGAGGAATATGCCGAACCTTATCGGCAGTTGCGGGTAAGGTCATGGCAGTCGGCACTGACGCTCACTGCCGCGGTAGAGTCTCGCCACATGCTCACCCGCCTCCAGGCCACCGCCTCGCGGACATGGCATACCGACGCCCGCGCCGACCACATCGAGGGCACTATGGCTACGCCGGTGATGCATGCCTATGAGACCCTCGCCCACCCCGCCTGGTCTACCGGCGCCGCCATCGAGACCTCCTACAAGGCCAGCCCGCGCTTCCACCCCTTTGTGCGCGCCGACTGGCGCTACAGCCGCTATGCGCTGACCGCTCACGGCATGGGCCTGACCCTGGCTGCGGGCATATATTTCTAACGGAATGACAATGACAACATAGACAAATAATAACCAAAACACAAACAAGTATGAAGAAAATTACACTCTTTCTGGCAGCATTTTTCATGCTCGCCACCGCATCGCTGGCAGAGACCCAGCCTGCAGTGACCTTCAACTGGGCACACACCGTAGACGGCGCCACATCGGCTGGCGACAACATCATCGGTATGGTCAAAGCCTCGGGCGGCGACTACTATGTGGCTACCACATGGGGCACCAACTCCGGGGCCTCACAGGTCAACCTCTGGTTTGACGGCGAACAGGTCACTGGCGCCGACGGCGCCGCCATCGTGGGTAGTCCTTACACGGGCACCAGCCAAAATGGCAATATGTTTCTGCAGAAGGTGAGCAACGCCGGATCTATCGTCTGGAACGCCTATACGCGCAAAGGCGACATCGCGCACGACAAGTCGCACATCGTCTCTACCAAGGACGGCGGACTGCTGGCTGTGCTCAAGACCCGCGCATGGGTGGCAGAGGCTGGCTATGACAACCTGGTAGAATATGTAGACCCCACGGGCCATGTGACCACCATCAAGGACATGGGCAATGTCAGCGGCGAGTACCGCTACCTGGTGCTCAAGATAGCCGAGAACGGCAGTCTGGAGTGGTCGCGCCTCATCGCGGGCAAGGTAGAGAAGCGCAAGAAGGGATTCACCAAGGACAACATGTCGGTCTATGGCGTGGCTGTCGACGAGGATGGTGGCATCTATCTCACCGGTAACTTCCGCACCGAGATGTATCTGAAGAAGACCGACGGAACCGTAGAGACACTCACCGCAAAGAACACTACCGAATGGGATGGTGACTCTCAGGGTGTGGTGGGCGACCTTTTCCTTGCCAAGTTAGACAAGGACGGCTACTTTGTCAAGAGCCTTACCGCAGAGGGCATCGCCGCCAGCGCGTTCCTGGACAAGGTGGTCTATGCCAACGGCAACCTCTACTTCAACGGACGCATAAAGGGTAAGGCAGGCAACGAACTGACACTGGGCGGCAAGGCTGTAAGCGTCACCAACGACTGCGAGAACATCCTGCTGGCATCGGTCAGCGCTGCCGACCTCAGCGTGGGCTATGTCAAGACCATCACCCCCGTGGGCAGCAAGAAGACCATACATAACAACGGTTGCCAATGGATAGACGGATATGTCTACTTCACCGGTTCGTCTATGGGTGGACTCACCGGACTCTACGAGAACAGCAAGGGACAGCACAAGGGCTACATCCTCAAGATGGACCCAGCCACAGGCGAGGTGGTCAAGAGCGCCATACGCCTGGATGGCGGCATAGGCAAGTTCTATGGCGTCTATCTCAACGGCTCCACGATGTATGCCTTCGGCTATGACATGACCGGTGGTGCTCTGCTGGTGCCTGTAGATGCCGCCACACTCTCACTGGGTACCGCCATCACGCTGTGTAAGTATGGTATAGTGGCTGCCGGCTGCACTCCAATCATAGACGGTGAGAACATGGTAGTGGCCAACCGAGGCAGAAACACCGCGACGCTCTATGGCACCGACTACTCATACACCGGCAACAAGAACTGGGCGATGATATACTACAGCTACAAACTGGCTGGCACATCGGTAGGCATCGGCACGACCACCGCCGAGAGCCAGAAGGGCAAGACAGATGTCTACACGCTCGACGGACGGCTGGTAAAGAGTGCCCAGAGTTATGACAAGGCGGTAGGCGGACTCGCCCAGGGCGTCCATGTCATCGGCAACAAGAAAGTGACCATCCGCTAACCACGACCCGCCATGAAGAGACAACTGTTATCACTCCTGGCCATCACCCTCATGCTCCCTGCCGCGCTGTCGGCACAGACGGTGAAGCAGGACGAGGCCGTGCGCACGGGTAAGTTGAAGAACGGACTCACCTACTACATACGCCACAACGCCAAGGAGCCTGGACTGGCCGATTTCTATATCGCCCAGCGGGTGGGCAGCATTCTCGAGGAACCCCGCCAGCGTGGTCTGGCTCATTTTCTGGAGCACATGGCGTTTAATGGTACCAAGCACTTCCCCGGCAAGGGCAAACGGCTGGGCATAGTGCCATGGTGCGAGTCTATAGGTGTGAAATTCGGAGCCAATCTCAATGCCTACACCTCGGTAGACCAGACCGTCTACCACATAGGGGCTGCCCCCATCGGCCGTGAGGGCATCGTAGACTCTTGTCTGCTGGTGCTCAACGACTGGAGCCACTACATACTGCTCGAGGACAAAGAGATAGACAAGGAGCGTGGCGTGATACGCGAAGAGTGGCGCAACCGGCGCTCGGGCATGGCGATGCAGCGACTCATGGAGCGCGTGATGCCCAAGATATACCGCGGCTCCAAGTACGAGGACTGCATGCCTATAGGCAATATGGATATCGTCAGCAATTTTCCCTATCAGGACCTGCGCGACTATTATGACAAGTGGTACAGGCCCGACCTCCAGGCGGTGATTGTGGTGGGCGACATAGATGTAGACCGCATGGAAGCCAAAATCAAACGGCTCTTTGGCAAAATTCCCGCCGCCAAGAACCCGGCAGAGCGCATCTACTACCCCGTAAACAGCAGCGACCGCATGATAGTGGCGATAGAGAAAGACCGCGAGCAGCCCATCGCGCTGGGGCATCTCTACATGAAGCGCGCAGCAACGCCCCGCGCAGAGAAGACCACCATGGACTATCAGCGCGACGGATATATGGAGGGGCTCATCGTCAGCATGCTCAACAGCCGACTGGCAGACAAGGGCAAGGAGACCGTCAACCCGCCCTATATGAGCAGCACGGTGCGCGACGGAATGTTCTTCGTATCGGGCACCAGCGACGCCTTCAGCCTCAGCATAAGCTGCAAGCAGGACAACATACTGGGTGGCATCGCTGCGGCTGTGGCTGAGGTGGAGAGAGTGCGCCAGCACGGATTTACCACCGACGAACTGGCAAGGGCAAAGGCCATCTATCTCAACGCTGCCCAACGGCGCATGAAGATGGAGGGCGACCGCCGCAACAGTAGTCTGGTCAAGCAGTGTGTAAACAACTTTCTCGACGGCGAACCGATACTCTCGCCCGCCTACAGTTATGAGTTGATGCAGAAGATGGACCAAGAGGTAACCCTCAAGGACATAAACAGCCATATCGGCGCCATCATCACCGACCGCAACCAGGTCTTCGTGCTCTACGGCCCCGACCGCAAGGAGGTGCTGCTGCCCTCCGAGACAGAGATAGAAAAGACCATCGCCGAGGCGCAGCGCCGGCAGTATGACGCCCACGTAGACGCCCACACCGCGACAGCCATCATGGACAAGATGCCCACTCCGGGCACAATAGTGAAGGAAGAGGCTACGGGCAAGTGGGGCATGACGCGGCTCACGCTGAGCAACGGGATGGAGGTGTATGTCAAGCCCACCGACTATCAGGCCGACGTGGTGACCATGACCGTCAAGGGCGAAGGCGGAACATCGCTCTACCCCGACGCCGACATCCCCAACTTCGCGCTCTTGGCAAGTGCCATCACCGAAGGTGGCGTGGGCAGCATGACAAGCACCCAACTGCGCAAGGCGCTTACGGGCAAGTCGGTGAAGGTGGCACCCGCGATAGGCCAGTCGTCACAGCGCATCACGGCGACATCGTCGGTGAAAGACCTGGAAACGATGCTGCAACTCACCTATCTCTACTTCACAGCTCCAAGACGCGACTCGGTGGCATTTGAAGTACTGAGAAACCGCACGCGGTCGTTTCTGACCAACCGCAGTGCCAGTCCGAAGGTGGTATACAACGACAGTCTGAGCGCGGTGCTCTATGGCAACAACCTGCGCACGGCGCCCGCCACACGGCAGATGGTAGACCGCGCCGACTATGGCCGCATCATGGAGATATATCGTGAGCGGTTTGCCGACGCATCGGCGTTCAAGACGGTCATCATAGGCAATGTGAGCATAGACAGTCTGCGCCCGCTGCTCTGCCGCTATCTGGCAGCGCTGCCCGCCACCCACAAGGGCGAGAAGGCCGACAAGAGCCGTCTGCCACGTATGGTGAAGGAAAACAAGGTGGTGAAGTTTGGCCGCAAGATGGCTACGCCAGTGACCCAGGTCAACATCATGTACACAGCAGACATAGACTTCTCGCCCCGTGCCGACCTGACGCTCGACATCATGCAGCGCTGTCTGCAGATAGCCTATACCGACTCGGTGCGCGAGGACAAGGGAGGCACCTATGGTATCGGCGTGAGCTTTGAGCTGGACAAGGACGAAGAGCCCAATGCCCTGCTGCGCATAAGCTATAAGACCGACCCCACCCGCTATGACGAACTCAACCCTATCGTGTACCGACAGCTGCAGCACATGGCCACCGACGGACCCATAGCATCGTCGATGGACAAGGTAAAGCAGTATCTGAAGAAGCAGTATGCGCAGAACGCCATGACCAACGACTACTGGAGCTACATCATCTGGCACCAGATAGACGACGAGGCCGACTTTGACACGGGCTACTGCCAGATGGTAGACAGCATCACGGCCCACGATGTGCAGCAGATGGCGCAGACGCTACTGAAGCAGAACCACCGCATAGAGGTGACCATGTGCTCGGAATAGCAACGGGCAACAGCCAGGCTGCTGACCATCTCTGCAAGCAAGGAGGGTACCTCTACAAGCGTGGAGGGTACCTCTGCAAGCGTGGAGGGTACCTCTGCAAGCGTGGAGGGTACCTCTGCAAACGTGGAGGGTACCTCTGCAAGCGTGGAGGGTACCTCTGCAAGCGTGGAGCATACCTCTGCAAAAGCGCTGACCGCGAAGCGGAGTGTGCCAGTGATATCGACTGATGGAAATGACCGCATCTGCCGAAGCTGCAACCATCATTGGCGGCTCGTATCAATAGGCACGTGGACACGTATCGAATGACACGGGAGCACGCATCGTAAGGCACGCGCTCACGCATCAAACGATACGAGCCGACAACGATGGTGAAAATACTTATATCAATGGTTGGCAAGGTCGCCATAGTGGCCTTGTCAACCATTGTTCATTTACTACCACTTCGTAAGCATTGTCAGCAAAACGCTAACTATTTTCTGTTTTTTCTTCATTTTTCCTACGAATCTATTCATTATTGTCAAAAAAGTATTACCTTTACAGCCGAAAAAAGTGAAGACATCGGCTGAGCCGTGGCAAAAGGCCGTGGCAAAGCAGATGATACAGGGTACAATAATCTGCATACAACCAGTATTCGTAGACCAAATAAACTTTTATCCAATATGAACAAGCAGACAGCAGAAGATAATGAGATTAGGGCAAGTTGACATCTCGACGTGAGTGTCACTTGGCTTAACGGGTGACAACGAGAATGAAGACCATAGAAGAACCAAAAATAATTATAACAAAGTAGAAACATGTGTGGAATAGTAGGATATATAGGTCAGTCTGACGCCTACCCCGTCCTCATCGAGGGCTTGAAGAGACTGGAGTATCGTGGATACGACAGCGCGGGAGTGGCGCTGATTGGCAATCAGGATAACCTCAATGTGTATAAGACTAAAGGAAAAGTAAGTAATCTGGAAGCATTGGCAGCTGACAAGGACTGCAGCGGCCACATAGGTATAGCCCACACGCGCTGGGCAACCCATGGAGAGCCGTCGGCAGCCAATGCCCACCCTCATGTGAGCATGAGTGGAGAGCTGGCGTTGGTGCATAACGGCATCATCGAGAACTACCAGGTGCTGAAAGAGCAACTCGCAGACAAGGGCTATACGTTCAAGAGCTCTACAGATACCGAGGTGCTGGTGCAACTCATCGACCATTACTACCAGCAGAACGGAAAGGATTTGGTCTCTGCCGTATGTCAGGCTCTGAACGATTCCATCGGCGCCTACGCCATAACCGTGATGGAGAAAAAGGACCCAGGGCATATCGTGGCTGCCCGACAGTCAAGTCCGCTGGTGGTGGGCGTGGGCAAGGACAACAAGGACTTCTATATCGCCAGTGACGCCACCCCCATCGTGGAGCACACCAACAAGGTGGTGTATCTCGAGGATGGAGAGATAGCCGACATCAGAGTGGGAGAAGAACTGAACATCATCAACCTCGAACATGCCTCGTGCAGCTATACCATCAAGACCGTGGACCTGGACATCAGCAAACTCAGCAAGGGCGGCTTTGACCACTACATGCTGAAGGAAATCTATGACCAGCCCAACTGCCTGAAGGACTGTATGAGCGGCAGGCTCATCGTGGACAAGGAGCATCCGGAAAACAACCATATCGTGCTCTCGGCGCTCAGAGACTATCGCGACCAGCTGGTAAACGCCAAACACATCATCATCGTAGCCTGCGGAACGAGCTGGCATGCCGGACTCATAGGCAAGCAACTCATCGAGAAGATGTGTCGCAAGCGCGTGGAGGTGGCTTACGCCAGCGAGTTCAGATACATGGACCCCGTGATAGAGCCCGAAGATGTAGTGATAGCCATCAGCCAGAGCGGCGAGACCGCCGACACGCTGGCAGCCATAAAACTGGCCAAAGAGAAGGGGGCGCTGATTTTCGGCATCGTCAATGCGGTGGGGTCGTCTATAGCCCGCGAGACCGACACCGGCGTCTACATCCATGTGGGCCCGGAGATAGGCGTGGCAAGTACCAAGGCTTTTACGGGGCAGGTGACCGTGCTCACGCTGCTCGCACTGGCTCTGGGACACGAGCAAGGCACGCTCGACGACGCCGACTACCATGAGATGATAGAGGAACTCTCGGAGATACCGCAGAAGATGGAGAAGGTGCTGGAGCAGGCGCCAATGATAAAGTCGTTGGCTCTGATGTTTACCTACGCCCACAACTTCCTCTACCTGGGACGTGGCATGAACTTCCCGGTGGCTCTGGAGGGCGCATTGAAGCTGAAGGAAATCAGCTATATCCATGCTGAAGGTTACCCCGCCGCCGAGATGAAACACGGCCCTATCGCCCTGGTAGACCAAGATATGCCCATCGTCTTCATCGCCACCCACCATCAGCTCTATGAGAAGATAATCTCTAACATGCAGGAAGTGAAATCAAGAAACGGCCGCATCCTCGCAATTGTCACCGAAGGCGACGAGCTGGTGAAGAACATCGCCGACAACGAGATAGAAATCCCCAAGACCCAGAATGCACTGATACCACTGCTGAGCGTGGTTCCGCTGCAGCTCCTCGCCTACTACGTGGCGGTGGACAAAGGTCTGGATGTGGATATGCCAAGAAACCTGGCAAAGAGTGTGACCGTGGAGTAAACGGAGTCTATGACAGGACTGCCCACGGCGGTCATCAAGGGATGGAGTTCAGTTACGGAATCGATGCAGACGGCTCCGAAAAAGCGGTTTTTTCCCACCAAGAGCGTCACTTTTTGAACAAATCGCTCCCTGATTGCTAAAAAAGTATTAACTTTACGGCAGAAAATAACAAATGAATCATAAATAACACAAACCATTATGGATGCACAAAAAGTAGACATGTTTATCATGGCCAATGGCAAGTATTTTGCCGAAGAGAAGATTTCCTTTATTCGTACCAGGCTGCTCGAGCTGGACGACTTCCATGTGGGTGCCAATCAGCAGCCTGCAATTTAAGAGTCCCACGGTCGCCCTCGTCTTGTCCATCTTCCTGGGATGTTACGGCATTGACCGCTTCTATATCGGTCATATCGGCTTGGGAGTTGCCAAGCTGCTTACTTGCAGCGGAGTCGGATTCTGGTATTTCATCGATTGGTTTTTGATTTTAGGGGCTACTCGTAATGAAAACCTCAAAAAGTTCGAACCTCTGCTCTTATAAGAAATTCTATATCCTGTCGACCATCATCTACGCCATCGCATGTGCATGGGTGATGGTGGCATACTGCACTGAGGGGCAAAGCGGCTTGGTCGTTTGCCCCTCAAAATTAATCTACCACATCCCGTGCCCGGGCTGCGGCATGACCCGTGCCACGCTGCTGGTGATACATGGCCACTGGGCAGACGCCATCAAGATGAATCCCAATGTGGTAATATGCATGGTAGGCATCATCATATTCCCCATCCTGCTGGTTGCCGACATGGCGAGAGGCACTGCCTGTCTGCATCAAACATATCAGAAAATAGAGCATCTGCTGCACAAGCGACTCGTCATCTCGCTCATCCTGCTCTTCGAGTTGGCTATTATGGCACACAACTACGTATGCGGTATATGAGGCGTGGATGAAGGGGCTGATGCCGGGTAAGGCGATGGAGATGAAACCAGTTTAGGGCTGGATTCCACGTATGGAATTCAGCCCTAAATGGTATTTGACGGGCAACAAACCCTTAATAATCAAGTTCAACGTCTTTGCCAAACGGCGCAAGCGCCAGCCCAGCCATCTTGAAATGCTGCTTGCCCCAAGGGATGCCAATAATGGTAATATAAAGGAACAATCCGAAAATTGCGTGCATGAGCCAGGCAAAGATACCTCCACACATGAACCAAATGAAATTCATAAAAACGCGGAGGCAACCAGTGGGGCTTTCCGTGGGAATGACTCTGGCACCAAACGGCCAAAGGCAAAGCAGCCCAATCTTGAACGCCTGCATCGCAAAAGGGATGCCGATGACAGTAATGGCCAAAGCCAGACTACCCGTAAAATAGCCAAAGGCTGCCTCAAGGCCGCCACACAACAACCATACAATGTTAGCAAGCGTTTTCATATTCCTATTTATTTTAGTTATTAAGTTAATGGACGCATCCCCCACCCTGCCGCCTGAATAAGATATGCAGAGCGACGCACGATGAGACACCAGATTGCTGGTGATAATCACCAAGGGCAAAGATACGGCTTTTTTGAATATTACACACAACTTCTGCATACTTTTTGATGCTCAGAAGGAAAAAACAGCACATCAGAGATAACCGCAAATGCAGAAATAATCACGCTCCTGACAACAACTATCCACAGGGATATGGACGGGCAAACAGCATGAGGAAAATCGGCCAGGCCGACATCAAACAACCTGCATCATTGGTTGCTAAAACATCCCAAACAGGCATGCTGCAAAGGATCATACAATGGTATGGGCATAATAGATAGCATCATACTATAAAGAACAATCAGTTGAATCTATTCTACAATCTCCCTCTGACGAAAGATGGTCATTTGGAACTAAATCTTGACTACATTTACAAGTCTTCGAATGATGACCAGGCTGTCAAATCCTCTAATAAAGATGAAGCAAATAAGTTTCATATTCAATACGACGGAAATTATAATGTCTATCTATGTATCAGCAAATTACAACTATCGCATAGAGGAGAATGTAAACTTCTACCTGAAGATGAATTATACAAGCAAGACTGAAGATGCGGGTTGCAGACAATACCCGTCATTGTGCGCCAGCGCTGGCATTACTTTCTGTTTCCCGGACAAGACATTACAGCTGAATATAGCTTGTCATGACTTGTTCCGTAAAGAGTACTCTGATTGGGAAGTCAGGTACTACAACATAAACAACAAACAAAAGAACAATGTGGACTCGCGATTCTGTTCTATCTACTTGAAATACAATATCAACAAAATGCCACGTAAGAATAAAGTCAAGGATGTGGATAATGTATTGAACAGATTATAGGCATACGCGACCATTTTCCTACACACCAACAAACCGTAATCATTATTTCGCGAGCCTACCCCAACCAGTCTGTAAAGATAAGTATACAGTCGTACACCTTATCCAGGAATCTCCCTATCCGTTGCTTAATGCCTTTCCAATATATTCCCTTCATATTAATAAGACTATTTCTGTTATCTATACTCAAGCAAATCTTTTGGTACACCATAACAATTTGAATGAACTATAGATTCATCTATA
>NZ_NPJL01000072.1:0-19416 GCF_002251325.1 Prevotella sp. P4-67 | reverse complement strand
TTGATAGACTATTAAGGCAGTAAATGATAAGAACATGTTATTAGTGAAATAGGGAAATCCTGCTTCACACAATTGATGACATTGTTCTATAGACAAACAATGACTTTCAATTTGGTCTAATACAATTCTTTTAACAATGTTTGCCACGTTTTGTTTGAATGTATCGAAGTTTTCATTCATGGGTCATATATTGTTTGATATTAACCTATACCTAATTTCCCTTTTTCTTTTTCTACCGTATTTTCAAGCTCAGTCATTTTATCTTTCCAATCAGAAAATAGTCGGTTAAGACTCCCCATTTTCTCATTTGAAAAGTCAGCAATGTCATTAAGTGTCGTTTGGTAGAGATTATTTACCATGTAAGACCACATCAGTATTGAAGAATTGTTCTTGTCATTTGCTTTCTTCAATTCTTCTCTACAATCATTAATCTTATCTTGAAACTTTGAATATGCTTTTCTATTAGGCATTTCTATTTCTGTTAGAACATCTATAACAATTCGAGGATTGCTACTAATCAATTGAGGAGTTGGTAATTGATTTTCAATGTCCTCTATTTGTTGCTCGTACTCAAAGACTAAAGCATCATATTTCTTTGCTGAATACCATATTGACTTTTTGATTTGAGAGACACCTTTTCTCTTTTCAACAACTTCGTTTACAATAAACTGGTATAAAATAAAAGCTATCTGTTCTGCAACGGAAGAGCAATCGGAAACAGGTATATCATCAAGAATTTCAGATTCTTTAAACTCTTCACGTTTGTTTTCTGCAAAAGTCTGAATTGAAAACAATGTGTCTTTGCTTCTTTGTCCTGTTTCGTTCTTCATCTGATAGTACCCTGTTTCATAAGCCTTAATGGCGTTATCCAATGGTATCCTTTTGGCCTTATTTGTTGCCATTCTTCCTCCTATAGCTCCGATTACAGCACCAATACCACCACCTATCGCAGTCCCAATAGGACCGAAAAAACTACCAATTATGGCTCCACCTTTAGCTCCTGCCATACCTCCAACGCCAGCACCAACTGCATCCAATGCGATATTCTTCAAAGATGAAATATAATCAGTCTTGTCATCAGAAAGTAACTGAAACTCTCTAAAAGAAGACAATGCAATTGTTACAACGGGTATATGTCCTGTTACGTCAATATCTGAAGCATTTGTCAAATCACCAATACTTGTGCTCGCTTCAACAGCCGCCCCCATATTACTACCTATTTCTGATAGTGAATTGACGAGTTCATGCGTTACATCATGTACCCCAAAAACTTCTAAGGCACCATGCTTAATCGGGGTTAATAACGCATCTGATATTTGGTGATGTTCCAACGCCTTTGCAACAGACAACATCTGATAATGATTAAGATGTACCATACCATGGATGAATTTCTCTAATCTATCCATAGTGGGAATACTCCAAATGTTATCTTTTACTGATTCTAAAGCATTACCAAAAATTGCATGACCGAGATTTTGAGGTAATACTTCAGCTATAGCCTGCAACGATTGCCCGATTTGAGATGTAGGTAACAACGAAAGAATTACTTGTTCCGTACCAACAGTAGCCAATGAATGGTCTTCAAAATAGCTTGAAAGTTTATTAAGGACTGATTGCGTGTCATCATAAGAAGAGACATACTCTGGTGTGGGAATATCCAAATTTTCAACATTTATGCGGACTTCCTCTAAGTTGACTTTTAATTCTTCAATCCGGTCAAACTCATCTTCTAATTCTGAGGTTTCAACAGGAATAATTTCTGCTTTGTTAAAGAACTCATTAATAGATCTCTCAAATTTTCGTTTAGAAAAATAGCATCCCGTACATATACCTAATGCTATGATTGAAATTGTTGAAATAAGGATAAACATGTAAAATCGATTTCAAAATCTTTAGGTACTTACAATGAGCTATATAAAAATACCAGTATGTATTTAGGGCCAATCAGACCAGAGCCCAACATAAGGATCCCATTCAGGTTCACTATTATCAATTCTTACTGCAACAAATTTATCAATGTACGTTATATAATCAGTTTCAGACAATAAATCTTTATAATGTAATCTGTAATCTCCGTCTGTATTTTTAAGACTAAATTCATTCTTGAACGCCCAATATTTTACTAATTCATAAGCGTCATTTAATTTCTTGTGCAATAAAGATATTTCATAACATAAGGTATTGTATTTTATTGCTTTAGTAGTACCATTAGCTACAACTGAATCAAATCCAGAATCAAATATCTTTAATGCAGAATTTTCCATATGCACCAATGCACTTCTAATTTGATTTTCTGTTTCTGCGTTGTCCAAATACAAGTATGCCAATTCCAACTGTTTTTTTGCCTCAATTGGAAAGTATTCAACTCTTGAACTCTCTTTTATATAATATTTTGCAGCAGAAGCAATTGCTGTTACCGCCATTGATGTTAATCCCATATTTAGATTGTTTTCTATGTCTTATGTGATCTTTTTACTACACTTCATTTCCACAGTATGGACATTTTTTTACCCCTGCCGGAATCTGCATGTGGCAAGCACTGCACTCTGATGATGTATTAGCGTTAAGAATATCTTGGTATTCTCCACTTTCATACCATGTGAGTAATTCTGCGGCACGAAGCACAGTCCATGGATGGGAACTTCCAGCAATTGTCAAGGTTTTGATAGCCTTGTCTGTGAATCCACTGAAAGATTGTTTGAATTCGGTAGCTTGCTTAATGAAGGCATCCTTGTTCATATTCTCAAAATACTTGATGGGAAGACCTGACATTTTAATGATACCGCTAATGGCAGCGTCAATGTCTTGACAAGCTAAGAGACCTGCTCTGTCTGCGGTAAACTCCGACATACGAATCCAATACATCAAAGCATAATAGATAGGGGTTGTAAATGAACTTACCACTGGTATTTGGCTAATGGCACTATTAAAAAGTTCACCCATAGTGTGATAGATAACATGCCCGCTCTTGATGTGACCACACTCATGACCTGCCACATAGCGAAGTTCATCCTCGCTAAGCAAATCTATGGTACCACTATTCAATACCAAGATGGTATCTTCTTTATAGCCTGTAGTGTAACCATTGATGTTATATCCCCATTGCGTGTAAAAACGTGGAAGTGGTCTTACGTCAAGCGTATCTGCTACATCATGCACCAAGTCATAGAGCTCTGGGCATGATTCTCTTGTTACAAGGAAATTCGATCCCTGTAACTCGACAATATGCCATTTGATATATGTCCAGTTCAAGAAGAAATTTACCACCTTGTCAAACCCAGGCAAAGCCTTTAGCGTTTTTAAGGCTGTTTTATCAAAGTCGTGTTCGTATGATTTAGAATCAAGTCCGAACAAAGTTTTCTTTTTATTCATAATTTCGTTTGTTTTCAAGTTCAGCAATTCTTTTTTCAAGTTCTTCGATGTGCTTACTCATTTGCACAGTCCTTTTTTCCATACCTCTGATGTAATCCCATATTTTTTCAATATCTTCGATTTTTGGGGTGTTCGTCATGGCATGCAAAGACAGGATGTTTTTTCTGTCTGCTGCATCTTGCCGCGTGTGTGGTTTTTCTTGCTCTACATTTATGATTGATGCATTGCTCCTTACATTTGTTTGTTCTTCTATAGCTTTGAAAAGCAGTTTACCTGTTTCATCAAAACAGACGTTTACCTCTCTCTTTGTAATGTTTTGCTCTTTGAAGGTCGTCTTCAAGTCACAAGGGCAACCTACAACAAGCATACGCACATGTAAGGGGTTGCTTACGCAGAGTGATATAGCTTCGTCACACTCTATAATAGAGTGGAGAAGCGATGTCAATCTATCATTATCACAACGCAAACCGTTCTCGTTTAAGTCGTTGATGAACAGTGTTCCCAAAAATTCCAAGAACTGACTATAATTGTTGCGTATATGTTCAGCTAACTTATCTAAGCTCACCAAATCATCTTCATCACCTATAAACATCATATTGAAAGGTGACTGTCGACCATAGACATCCTTAGGCCCTGGTATATCTCTAATGGCAAGAGCATATTTTTTATAATCAAGTCGTTTATATAGGATTTTATATCCTCCATGAGACATCAAAACTCTTGCTTCTTTTGGATAGTTATAGTCTGGCGTAGCATCAGACAATGCGACAAGTTTAGGCAATTGTCTTTGGTGTTCTATCTGTTCCTTTAACGCTTCATCGTTTGGATTCTCTTCCAAAGATTGCTCATGAACAGCCAACAAGGGTAAAAAATATTTTGATGTAACTTCCTCCTTAGTATTGCCTACGTAGAAGTCCTTATAGCCACCATGATTGTAATATGCATAGTATCTTATCATACTTGTATTTCGTTTATAGCATGTAACTTTGACTCTTTAACAGTTTCTATCCCATCGAGATTTTGCTTGATATAGCCACCATCTTGCAACTTTTTTGTAAGAGAAAGCATTTGTTCCAATGTTATAGTGCCAAACTTCTTTTCAAGATACTTAGATGTAAAGTACGTAACAGCAACTCCGGCCAAACCAAATACGCAACTTGTTGCAATTGCTATTCGTTTTCCCCATTTCCATTTGTTTTTTTTCTCTTTTAACTGCTCTACATCTTTGGCAAAAAGAACTTTTGCAAGGTAAAATTGCAAGATGTAATATGCCAATTGATCACAATGTTTTGGCTCATATTTTTTTCCAATAGTCGTAAACCATGAATTGGGAACCATAAGAGCCGAATGTTCTCGAATAACAGCGTTGTTGTCTTCTTGAAACTTATGTTTGGTCAAGTCAATGTTTTCAATTGTTCCATCTTCAAATCTGACTTGTGTCTTTTTGTTTATTATAGCACACCTTCTTTGAATTTTTCCATTGAGTACACAAGACATAGCTTTTGCCTGTTCTTGAAAAATAATATTTCCAACTGTTTGCACAGGCAATATATCGACCTCTACATTATTGTATTTAGACAATGCTTGAAGAGTTGGGGCATAGACTGTTTTAACCCGTTGAACAACATTACCAATGTTTCCCTCTTTTGCCCATTTCTCACATTTGAGGGGAACAAATATAACGAGCTTAGCATCGGAACCTTCTTTGTCATCCAATTCGGTCAAAAAAGTATGAATGTCATTGACGTGGTTATAAGAATTGTTGATCGCTTCGTTGCATAATTTGTTGCTGGAGTTGACAGCTTCCATCAAATTCGGTGTATCTATGGCTATCAAGAAAACATCGTATTCCCTGACTTTCTCACGAACTTCTGCATCATGTTGCCGCCCCATGTCATAGTATTCACCACTGACATCAGAAAACAAAATATTCATTTTACTTTCTGTTCCAGGCACGCTGAATTGTAGCATAAAATCTTCAAATTCTCCTGATTTACTATCATCAATAAGATAGGTCTTACCGTATGAGGTTAGCAAATTCCATTTTAAAGATTCTATGCTTTTGATAAGTTTCAGACTGGCAGGTCTGCTCTCTGTCACATCTTTCACTTCAACGATGTCCTTGACTGTCCCATGGGTCATAGTCTCAATCAAGCCGGCCAACATAGAGGTTTTCCCAGTACGTTGACCGCCCATCATTAATACTTTCAAGACATCTGCCATAATACTGACTATTTATGACAACAACTTGCAATAAATGCACCGACAAATAATCCTGCAGCACCAGCTGCTATCATGCCTTTTTTAAAAGTTGCATTCTTCTTGCGTTCTTCTTTCAATTCTTCCGCAATAGAAAGAATCTGCTTTACCAATCTATCAGGATTTTCTTTTGATAATATCTCAATTTCCTTTACTGACGTTATTTCCATTGTTCCTAACTTTTGTTCTGTTATGGCTTTTTGTTCTGTTATGCCTTCTGGCAAGACCAATAGTGCGACATTGCCAATTTGGGCATGGATGGATTTTCCTCCATCCATTGTTGGCAATATGGTTAAAGAATTGTTGGCTACAACAGCCTTTACCCAAGCGTTGAATTTTGCAACTTCAAACTTCAAACCATTTACATCAATATCCATAAAGAGGTACTTTGACAAAATGGCTTCAACGCCTTTTATGTTGCAAGCGAAATATGTAGCAAGGATATTCAATACCTCAACATCATGCTTTGTATCACCTGTAATAACAAACATAAAAGGTACTGATCGCCCATGATCATCTTTGGTGTTGGCTGAAATGTTTCTCAAAGCCAAAGCATAATAATCTCCTTCAAGATGTTTGTAGATAAGCTTATATCCTGCATGTGAAAAAAGAACTCTTGCAGACGCTGGGAGACTGAATGGCTGCTCAGCTGACAGCTGTTGTATTTTAGGAAGATTTTTTTGTTGGTCAAATAGCTTTGCTGCATCTTCATCTGTCTTTGCACGTTCTTCCAAGACAGGCAAAAGAGGTAAGTAATAAGTAGCCTCCTGTTTGTCTTCACTTGTGCCGAGTATAAAATCCTTATACCCACCCACAGAATAATAAGAATAATACCTTAACATAATCAGAAACGTTTAATGATTTCTATTCCATCACCAGTGTCCTTTATCAAGCCACTGCGTTGCATTCTGCCAATAATCTGTTTAAGCTCTTCGGTATTCATAGTACCAAATATGCCACGGATACGGTCTATCATATCTCTCAGAAAATCGTAAATCCATCCGAGTAATCCTCCATGTTGGACTTTGGCCTCTGCATCCATTAGCTTCATCAACATGAAGCGAATAATATGCAATGGAAGTTGGTCGCAATTTTTTGGAGCAAAACTGCTGTCATGTGGATTGATTTGATACCATGAATACGGACGTTGAAGTGTTGTTCCATTGATTACTGCCTCACCGTCTTCTACAACTGTTTCACCAGGCATGGGGAGATCATTTTCTCCATCCTCTTTTCTGACTGTTTCATCATCTATCTTGCAACAACGTACTGGTCCATCAATACTATTGTATATATACGCTTTACGGAATTCTGAAAAAAGAATATTGCCAGATGTCTGCATTGGTATCACACAGATGTTCATCTTCTCGTATGCAGAGAGATTCTTGATGTGTGTGCCATAGACCTCCTTGATGCGTGCTGTCACCTTGTTTAAGCCATTTGGCTCTTTTGCCCATTTCTCGCATTTTAGTGGTACAAACACAACCATTTTGGCATCTTGTCCTTCTTTATCATCAATGTGGGTCAAGAAGTTCTGGATATCTTGTACTCTATTTGTTCCAAGGTCAATAGATTCTGGACACAAATCTTTGGTTGACTCATCTACACTACCCATCAGGTAAGGAGTGTCAACAACAATTACGAACACATCGCAATTCTTGATATACTCTTCTGTTTCTTGGGCATGAGATCCTGATGCTTCGAAAAACTCTCCTGCTGAGTCACGGAACTCAATATCCATTTCTCTCTTTGTTCCGGGAATTTGAAGATGGAGTTTGTATAACCAAAAGTTAGATGTTGGATTTTTATCAACAAGGAATATGTTGCTGTTGTCTTTATTAGACTCCAACATATTCTGTAATTCCAAGGTCTTGTCATTCAACGAGTCTTGCGTTTCAAACCCTTTTGTTTCTAGAACAGTTCTATCAGATACGGTGAAGTAGTCTTTTACTTGACCGTTCTTCATCTCTTCAAAAAGGCTTGCCAATGCTGATGTCTTTCCACATCGGCGGCCTCCCATCATTATTACTTTTAAAGGCTCTGCCATATTTTCGTCTTTTAGTTGATTTTTATAATTGTATTTGTTGTCAAAGGAATGAAACCATTCTTGTTGTAGATGACAAAGCGTGTCAACTTTTTCATCTCTTCAAAGAATTTGGAATCATTCTTGATGAATGAATAGATAGAATCCATGAAACTATCAATGAGTCCTTTCTTTTGTTTCTTTTGCCACTCGTAATAGTTTGTGACGTATGTCAGCAAATAGTAAAGTGGCTGAGGGCAGAACAATGGCTTGTACTCTGGTTTTACATCCCACGAACGGAATACAGATACCTTGGAAACATCACCGGGTACATTACTGTTCTTCATCGAATCAAACTCTATACCACCTAAAGTAATAATAGGAGTGATGAAACTGGCAATGTTATTTTGTCCAAAGAAATCGGTTAGTTCTTTATAGGTTTCCTTAACTTTCTCTGAAACTTGCGGCAACTTTCCATCATGTAAGTATCTCTCACATTTCAATGGAACGAATAGTACGAGTTTGTCCTTAACAGCCGCTACATTGTCTTTGAGATAATGAGTGACAATATCTACCTTGTTCTTTTCCGCATTGTATCGTCCTCCTTCTTCCATCAAATAAGGTGTATCAACAGCAATTAGGATAACTGTTGCGTTGGCCATAAAGTTGTATATATCTTCACGGTCACTCTTGATGGTGGAGGTTAAATACTCTCCGGGAAAATCTCTGATAGTAAGTTTTACAGACTCAGAACGACCTGCCAATCCCAATCCAAATTGGAACTCAGAAATTGTGTTAGAAGCAGGCAAGTTTGAAGCATTCTTCTTAGCTACAGCATCCACCAACATTGTATGGTAGTCATTCAGCATGTTGGTATTGCTGTCAAGTGCCTTCAAGTATATAGATGAGCCTTCGCATATCTGCGATTGCGATTCATGAAAGATAGAAGTAAGTACTGTAGTTTTACCCACAGAACGTGGTCCCATCATACAGATACTTAAGGTAGGAGTAGCATCGGACGAATTCCTTGTTATTATCTGACCTATTTTGTCGAATAACCCCATTGTACTTTATAGTTTAAAGATGAATGAATTCTTCTTGCAAAGATTTGTTATTGCGGCACTTTCCTCATTCCAACTACCAAAGGCTTCCTTTTCCTGCATCATTCCTGCAAACTCGTCACGCCAAATAGCCATGCGGTTTTCCGAATAGAAGTTATATAGTTCTTCTGACATGTGAGTGTCTGTGTCATCTACCAACAAATCTCTGAACATACTGGTGCGAGCATAGAACGAATGACTTGGAATCAGAGAGAAATCATCACGCCACTTACGCATTTCTGTTTGGATGGCTGATGTGCGGCTCACAATCTCACTCCAAATCTTCTTGGCTTGTTGTGCATCAGGTATGCCTGTCAAAGGAGACATGGTTTTGAAAGCTGGACTATGTTTATCGAGTGTATCAAGACAACGTGCCACATTGTACTCCATCAATCCTTCAATGCTAATTTGATAGTCAAGGATGAAATTGAGCATATAGTTCATGTGCGGATATGCCTCCTTATCTACTTTCTCAGAAATGAATGCCTTCAGCCATTCTTGTGACGCACCATCCTCCACAGCATAATTCCGCAAAGGAATTCTTCCCAATCGTGCATTCTCATAGAGTATATTGATGATAGAATCTTTCAATTTGTTTTGGAGTGGTAACAATACGTCTGTAGTTACTTCGTCAAATGCTGCATAAATTCTGTTACGGAATATATTGCAGTATTTCTCCAACAAATCGTTGGTTGCTTTTTCACCTTTCTCTACATCCACAACAATTATGTCTGGACGATCTATCAACTTTGTCAGTTTGTTGATAACCTCATCTATCTTCTCTTTTACCTCTGGGCAAGGTTTGTCCTTTTCTGCATAGTACTGGTTATCCAAAACCTTCAACTCTTTTGAATAGGTCAAGTCCGTTTTGTATAACTCACGGAACTTCTTCAGTTCGTTAGAGCCTTGTTTCATGCTGCCAGAAACAACCTTACCTACGGCATCTGCCAACAACTTATACTCTTGATAAAGTAATTCGTTCGATTTGTTGGCTTCTGCAACAAGGTTAGAGTCTATATCATCAAGATTGTTGGTGATAAGATCCAACAGTGGGCTTATTAGGCGGTCATTAACCTCGTCTGTATCGATAGCATTGATGTCTATCACATCTGCCACAGGCTTTGATGTCATGGTTTGGAAACTTGACTTAACCTGTTGTATAATAGCAGGAACAACTTCTTTGTTGTACCCTTTGCCACTTTCAACACGGTTCAATACATAATATATCCAACGCTGTGGTTCGCAGTCAGAAAGTCTGCGTCCAATCTTTTTCAAGACCTCAACCTGCTGTTTGTTGAACGAGTCGCCATTAGCCTGAGGCTTGAATACATCGACTGCGGCATCACAATCCTCACGCAATACTCGGAACATTTCATCTTCAATGCGTTCTGCATTTGATGCATCTCCCATACCAATGGTGTCAACCAACACAATCTTTGAATCTCCAATGCGAGGGTCAACAAAGCGTGTATAGATATTAACTGATTTTACAGCTATATATTTGTAGTGGTTCTTTTGCCAAACTGCAATTTTGTTGCCTTCGGAATCCAGTTTCTCCTTTTGAGTAAACAAAGAAGGATTATCACCTGTAGGTATAGAATCGAATTCTTCGTACTGAGACACATGCTGAATTATCTGGTCTTCATCTGAAGTTATGACCTTTCCATGTCCTATCAATGTTTCATAAACATCAATATGGTCAATGAATGCATCTTTGAATTTGTTGAACTCCAAAGATAGTTGGGGATCATCACAAACAAAGCCTGACAAATCAATGTATTTCAAATCATTGATGCTACCAACTGTGAAAGACTTGTTTGGGAAGAATGTTTGCAATTTTTCTTGTACGATTTTGAGAAATGCCTCATGCTCGTAAAACTCAATATGTACTTCCAAGTCTTTGTCCACATTGTGAATCACAGATACGGCTCCAGTGCAACTTGTACCACTGTATGCAGGAATCACCTTATTGTTAAGTCCAGAGATAGACTGAAGGAAACAACTCTTTCCTTGGCGTTCATAGCCAATAAATGCTATTTGCACAGCATCACGAGAAAAACGTTTCTTCAAGTTCTCCAAAGTCTGGAGTTGTTCGGTCAACAACCGCTTAACCTCAGAAGTTGACACAGCCATAAAGCGTGCCTCCATAGTAGGATCAGCTTGAAGCATGATATAATACGAACCTTGCTTCGTGCTTATCTGGTGCGAAACCGTGTTTATTACTGAGTCAAGATTTTCAACCTTGGCTTTTACCTCTTTCAAGAAGGTTATTTCCTTCTCAATCTGTGGCAGACGAGTAAGCTTACGCTTATCTATTATCTGCTGTATTTGATGATTTATTTGTGACATTTTGTTTATATATATAATGAAAGTTGTTCTGCTATGGAACGCATGTCAGCTTCTTTTTCTTTGTATTTTTTGATTTTATTTGCACTCATTTGCTTTATGCCTTCATTAGCCAGGTTTCCGATGCCTAAACTTGCAACTCCCCAAATGACATGCATTATTTTTTTTAAATCTTCATCATCATCGGCCTGCATGCCGATTAAATCTAACGGTTCCTCTAATGATTTTGAACGGATGTTCTCATAACATTTTAAGGCTTTAGATATAGCAGCATTCCTATTGTTCGTGTCCCCCAATATGGAATGACAACTTGCTAATCCTATAAATATTCCAAATAGAGCTTCGTCATCTTCCTCTATTCCTAAAGCATCATTATATTTATCTATAGCTCGGATAATGTAATGCCTTTGTAATTTATAATCGTTAGTTCTGGATGCGTTTTCAAAAGATTCTCTTGCGGAATTTTGGTGCATTTTTTCGAGTCTTGATATTCGAGACGAAACAGAATCTAACAGGTTTAGATATTCTGCTATTCTTTTTAGCACATCTGTACCCTTGAAAATAATTGATATATCAATCATAAGCGATATGAGAAGTTGTTATGTTAACACTTATTCGAATTCGTCTAAAATTCTACGTATCGTACCATCACTTTTTCTAATAGTTATGGTTGCACATTTTGTACATTTCCAATAGTGACAATTTGATATTAACGAAGAGATTTTCCCAATACCTGTTATATCGCTTATTCCACCTATAACACGTGCTGCATTTCCCATTTCGGAAAAAGCTTCTTGGTAACTGATCTTTATATGTCTTGTCTTTTCAAAGCAGCGAGGACAGGCAAACACATTTGAATTATTTGAAGAACCACCTAATAACATAGTCATAATTATTTAAAAATTGTTATTAAAAATCCATCCAAATTGGCTCCCTTAGCTTCCAGTTCCTGAGCATAACTACCAAGGTGGGATTTTTCAAAGAGAACAACTTTATGACCACACTTTTCGCTTAGTACATCAAGAAAATGTCTTAAAGCTCGTTTATCAGACCTAAAATCGTCATAATCTAAATTCCACATAACTGTTTCCAAACCAGATCTAAGTGTTTCTATAGGCATGAGGCTACGCCATATACTAATATGCACATGGCCGAAATATACAGAACCACATTCATTCAAAGATAATTTTAAACCGTTTCCTATAGGAAAATCACATTTTTTCATAGATATTTAAATTAAAATGTTTATACTTCCCATCACCAACCCCAACAAAGCACCCAACCATACAATGGCTTTGAGTTCTTTATCCATGACTTGGAAGATGAGTTTTTCGGTCTCGTTTACGTCCATTTCGTTGATACGTTCCCGAACAATCTTGCTGATGTCAATAGATTGAAGAATCTTTGGTAGATGTTCGGTTATGATGCTACGATAAATGGACTCAATAGTGTTGACAGCTTGAGCCAACTGCTCTTCGTGCCTTTCAAGCAATTTGCTTACAGGCTTATTCAAGAAGTTGTCAACTTCGCCACCAATCATATTTGACACAATCTCCTCGCCATTGTCTCGAAGCATTGTGTTGATGTTTTTGGCAAGGAAATGTTCGGCTGGATCACGAAGCATACCTAAGAACTTGGCAACGATATTGCCACCAAACAGTCCTGCTGCCATACCACCTAAACCTCCCAATGCACCGCCAATACCAGAAAGCAATTCTTGCGCTCCATCAATGGTTAGCTTTTGTGCCACATGGTCAATGGCGATGTGGGCAACCTTTTCTCCAACAGAACTGTCAGCCAACTTTTCATAAGTCTGCTTGGTGATGCTTTGGTTGATGTTCTGTGCAAAGGTATCAATTTCTTCTTTTGACAAGTAATGTCCTAAGAATTGAACTACCGTCTCGTCGTTTCTCTGCTGTGTGGCGATAAACTCCTTAACCGCAGAGCGAACTTTTCCAACCATATCCTCAGACAGAAGATATTTTTCCAATACCTCCTTGTTCATCAGATTCTCGCTGATTACACCACCTACGGCTTCGGCAATACGTCCTTTTTCCTTCGGAATAATACCAGGTGTAAATGGAATGTGGATGCCAAACACATATTTTGCTTTATGTGGGCGGAACAACATTCGTATAGCGATGTCATTGGTGATGTAACCAATCACACCTCCCAATAATGGTGCTATTATATAAGATAATTCCATATGTATATTTCTTTTTATTTATAAAGAGTAGACAAAGAGGGTAAATCTTTCATTCCTTTCATAAATTATCCTTGAATGGCCATTCTTGTATAAAATCGTTGGGAATATATGCTGTGACAAATGTCCCCAATCCATCTATGTCTATTGCGATTCGCTGTTGTCCTGAGGCTCTTGCGACCCTGCCTATCACACCTGTAAAATCACCCTTTATGACACGTACTAATTCGCCACTCTTGTAATGAACACGTTCCTTTGGCATCATGCCGCTATGTTCACTTGGCACACTAGTAGCATTGATGAAATTTTTCATTTCATTGTCAGGGATAATCATAGGAGGGTTAAGACCAGTCTCTTCTACAATAGGTTTTGTCTTGTCGGTGTAGTATTTTATATAGGATGCTGTGCGAGCTGGCTCCTTTACAAATTCAAGAGACTGCTCACAAGTCATATACGCAAAAACAAGATTGGGAAGAAGAGGCTGTTGAACAAGCTTCTTCTTCCCATTTATTTCTTTTTTGACCACAGTCATCGGGATATATGTCTCGATGCCTTTTTTTTGTATTTCCACACATGCCAAGGCTGTGCGTCCATATGTAGCACGAAAAACATACCAAACCTTCTTACCACTTGGCACACAATCCAAGGACACCCCTGTATGGGAGTTCTCCGTCTGATGACTTTGAACTTCGGGGGAGGTGCAGGAGGTAAGTCCAGCACTGGAGGGATTTTTACCGCCTCGTCGGGTGTCAGCATTAGGCAATGCTGGCGTATGTTTCTTAGATTCGTTGTTCATAATCTAAGGATCAGTTCCTTTACAAACATTAATGCGCTGACAGAATGTTTAGTTCCCCAGTTGGTGTATTGTTTATGTCAATTGGTTAACTATATATGGTTTCCACTCGTCAAGCGGTTGTTATAGGTTTGTTAAATAGAAAGTCCGAGACAAAATTACAAATATTTTTTGAGAACCCGCAACTTTTCTCCAAGAATCGGACAAACTTTTTAAAAATATTCTCAAAATAAATGAAAATCGGCGTCAGAATTTGTTATTCCCGAACATTTTGTATATGCAAATTCTATAAAAACATTAAACGAATATTGTTCCAACAGACTATGCTATCGCATGAATACTCCCGAGATTTATTGAAATTATTGTGCAAAGGTATTTGTTATGCCTTATCGCTTTGCAAGGTCAAGGCTCTGCTTGGCTTCCAAAATCTCCACGCCTACGGGTCGTATTTTGGTGCCAAACCTTGCATCGATGTGCATAACACCTTTTTAAGGCACATAATTTCTAACAAATCCCGGAAGTAGTTTTACTACGAAAGGGAAAATAAAATTTTTGAAGTATGAGCAATATTTGTGACACGCAGTACAAAGTGAGAGGTTCACGCAAGGCATTGACTATGAGCATAGCGGTATATCAGTCCGTGGAAAAATCTACTGGGCAGAGTTCGAGGATGACGAGGATGGAGGGCTGTTGTCGTTTGATACCGAAAGTGCATGGTCGGCTTGCGACCTGTTCTTTGATGAATTGAACAAGGTACTTGGCAATGAACTTTCTATAAGTTACCGTGAGATAGAATGTGGATGTGAGATATTTTACGTCCACGATGAAGGAGGTTTCTTTCCCGAAGAGTGTTGTGTAAGTTCGTCTGGTGGCAACTTTGAAGATATTTGTGAAGATGTGTATGACACCATATGCGATGCTATTGAGGCATGGTGTGAGAAGACCGGCATTAGCCAAGGCGAGCGGACAGAGGAAGAAATGGTGGACTTCATCAACGAATACGAGTACGACTCGGAGGACACCTATTATTATATACATCCATTTGAGTTTGATTAGTACTTACTGCAAGGGGTAAGGTTCACTGCTTTGCCCTTTGCATATCCACTTTGAAATATGAAGAGATTAAGGAAGAAACAGATTGGAAGAGCAGCATGCACCATATTGCAGCAGTTGGCTCTCACCACACCTTTTAATGTGGTGTATGGTTGGGGAGTAACAAACAAGGTTGTAACTCAAATTGAAATCACGGTTGATGGGATGGAGAGGACCGTAGCAGCATTGATGATGGATGTTAATGGCTTCAACTACCAAGGCAGACTCTATGTGACCAATAACCGAGTTAAGCAAACCTTTGGCTTGTATAGCGAACGGAACGGAATGTTGCATGAGGAAAATGAAAACATAGCTTTCAAAGACTTGGGGCAAGTGCTCGATGCGGTTATTGAGACAGGCGGCATGAGCCAACAGGAGCACCTGCAAAGATTGCGTGAATATGCAAAGAGACTTTTGGCTTAGTATAAGAATATCCACTTAAAAGATTATACAAATAAAAACATTAGACAGAGAACATGTAAGAAGCGTTGTGAATATCATCTTCTCCCAATTGCTTCACACAACACCTATAGACGTTATCAATAGTTGGGGCATCTCTAAGATGTATGCCCCCCAAATTGTCAAGAGTGTCAATGGCGAAGACTTCACTATGGCGACTCTCGTCATGCAAGTGAATGGCTTCCAATTTCAAGGTAAGATATATATTGCTTTGGATGAAGGCTCTGATTACTACCGTATCTATGGAGAAAAGGATGGAACGACTAAAGAATATCATCATGATATTGCTTTTGATGAACTTGGCGATGTACTTGACTCAATGATAGAGACAGGAGGTATGACCAAGGAAGAATACCAAACAAAGGTAAAGGACTTTGTTAGTAGCCTCTAACATCAGTATTTTGGTGCAAAGTTAGTGTTAAACACGAGGAATTTATCTTTATTCTAATTGTTTTATACTAACTTTGTACCAATAATAGGATATAACGCTACATCGTGCTACAAGACGCTACAAGTAGGCTACATATTTCAATGCCTATAAAAGTTATGTAACATCTTGAAAATCAACATTGCTACATGAAGATACAACTTTCAGAGTCATATTTGACTTATAGGCATTTGAATAATAATGGTAAGATAGTGGTCATGGTGTAGTATTATCCCCCTTTCATAAGGGCAATTCATAAACATAATACAAAGGCAATGAGATGATAAGCAGAAAACAATGGCAACCGACTTGTTTAAAAGTAAGAAGCGAGTGTCGTAATGCCATAATCTCCTCAAAGATTTGAGGGAAGGAGTAGAAAATAGAGTCAATAGATTTCTTAAAATAGTTAAATCGTGTAATAAAAGTCATTCATACACAGTGTTTTAAGACGTTTTGTCTTGCGCCAGTTCTGCGCCATTTTTCGTGCAAAATAAGCGAAAATGCCTAAAGACGGCACTTGAATATCAACGAGTTACAGAAGATGGTAGAGTGGTATAAAATCCCTCTCTCTCCGCAAAGAGTTCAATGAGCAATATCGTTGAACTCTTTTTTTATGCTCTGAGCGGGCAGGCTTCTTTTATGGTTTTGATTGTAAACAGAATTCCGCCTTATGTTGTGGGACACTCGTTTATGTCGTTTTATACACTAACATCACCATTTCATACAAGCATACCTTCGTGCTCATTACCATTACAAAACAAAAGGCTATCTTTGCAACCAGATAATAACTATAATAAAAGCAATGAACAATATGCAGAAAATTATTAGAATAGTCTTGCCCTGGGCTTGCTTTGTTCTCATAGTCTGGGTGTGTTACTTTAGAGGCTCCGATTACATCGATTGGAGATGGTTGGTAGGTGCTGTTGGCATTAGTGCTGTTTGTTATGCGATGTTGTATGTGAAACGACATAAGATGCTTGGCAAAATAGAAGAGCATCGCAATCAGTTGAAGCAACAGGCGGAAGAGGCTATTGCGCCCGAATTGGAGAATAATAATGGCAATTGGCTGAAGAAGGACATGTTAAAACGTCGCATGATAAGGGAATATCTTGAAAAGAATACCGATTATTATGCTGATGTTGATGGCAATGACGCTATTAGGAAGGTGCAGGATTGGATATCTTCTCTGGAGTCGAGTATTTTCTTGCTTTTCTTGCCTTTTTGGGGAATAATCTTTTGGGGAATCGTTTTTATACTATTTGCATTATTACTTCATTGGTCGTTTCCAATCCAAATGGCTATATGTGGCGTAATGTCCGTTGTGGCAAGTGTCATTCTGATATGGCGGCGCAATTATGTGCTGGCTCCGATAGCCATTGGTCTTGCTGTAATGTTTCTTTATGGTCTTTTTAATGCAGGAATAGATGGAGTGGAAATGCCGGCCTACCACATGGTGGTGAAAAACGAAGGATATATATTTCTTGCCCCATCGCATGCGGGTTACACCATGTGGGGTAGCATCGTGATACTATGTGTCACAAATATTTGCCTTGCTTTATATCCTTTTTTGAAGAAAAATGCATTGGTGATTTACGCGATATTAATCTTAGTGGTCGTTGAGGCAATACGTTACGGTGTTCATATGGACGTGACGCCCGCTATTCCCATCTCATACTCGTATTATCTGTATGTCTTGTTGTGTGCCGTCAATGCCGACTTGGCGGTTATGCTCGGCATATCGTACAATGCAGCGTTTATACTATTGTTCGTTTATTTGGTATGGCTGCTTCCTGTAATTTTTGCCCTGCCTGCTTTCGTAAGGTCCTGGAAGGGGATGGGCGAACTTAAAGAGCGGTCGCCGTTGTTCAAGAAAACCAAATACAGACGCCAATACTACGCCTGTCTCACATGGCTGATAATGAATGCCTTGGCAACAGCTTTGGTATGGGGACGATTTATTGGTATATCTGCGGAAGAGTGTGCAGAGATATTGATAAAAGACACCCAAAACTTATCCAACTTTATCGGTATAGGATATTTCGCAAAGAACCTCATCGTCTATTGTGCGCCAATCTTGGCCAGCGCTCTTATCAGCTGGATATTATTTGCTATCACTAAACAAAAAATTAAATTGAATGAAGACAATGAATAAGAAATATATCGTATTGTTAGTGGTCTTACTGTTGATGGCTTGCATTCCTTTCGTCCCTCCAATATATCAAAGATATACGAAACCATTGTATAAGAATTACATCGATGCCAAGGATTGGTATGGCAAGGTGGATTGCGAGAATTTGTCGCAAGTAAGGGACTATTGCGATAGACGAGGGTATAGCACGGATTATTATATCTTGGTCGATTTCTCCATACCTTCGGGCAAGAAGCGGTTCTTCATATATGACTTGCAGAATGGCAAGCGCTTGATGAGTAGCTATTGTATGCATGGCAGTGGCAAAGGAAATACTGATGCCAAGCCTAAGTTCAGCAATGAGTTTGGAAGTGGCTGCTCCAGCCTTGTACGGTATGTGATGGTAGGAAAGGGGCGTAAGTTTAAGAATTACATCCGCCTTAGAGGACTTGACAAGACGAACTATTTAGCTGAGACTCGTGATATCTTGATTCATTCGGCGGGAAAGGTGACGAGATTTTCTGGTGAAAGGGAGTATATTCCATTAGGTTCAGAGAGCCTGGGTTGCTTCACGGTATCGAGGGATTGCGTGACTAAAGTGATGGAGATATATCAAGGCGCTTCAAAGCAAAGACCTGTGATGATTTATGCTAAATATAACGTTGGTTCGACGAATTAAAATAGCGTTAATAGTCTATCTATTGCCCTTTGAACTGTTATAGTTACGCTAGTTTGCGTAATTATGGTTTATCAGCAGACCATCCCTACCTAAATAAGAAGTGTATTATTCGTAAGGGCGTCCTACTCTCAAAGAGTGGCAATCGTGGTATTCGTAAACAACAATTATGAATAATCTGCAGATTTTGGACAATTTCATGCCAATTTGGGCACATTTTCCCATTTTATATCAATAATTTTATCCATTAAGACACATTTTCATTATTTTTTTGTATATTTGACGCGTGTTTTTGCAATGCAGACATTTTATTTGCTCCTTTGCGGCTTGGATTAGGACCTAAGAATGTAAACGGGCAATTCTAACATTAAGTGAGTTTGCACATATAGTGCAGGCACCCAATAGATGTTAGAGGGTAGTCCTAAGCCCAAGCCGTGTATGGTGATAGCCTGCGCTTTTCTTGTTTTAATAAGTTTCGTATAGGCAAATAGCCAGAAAAATGAAATTAGTCTAAACATTATATGTGTAACAATTTAAT
>NZ_NPJL01000071.1:0-695 GCF_002251325.1 Prevotella sp. P4-67 | reverse complement strand
GCACGTGGCATGCCACAAAGTTAGGCGTAGTCACCAAATATGTAGAGCGGATAGGCTCATCACCGAAGCGCAGATGCGAGCAAGTGAAACCGCCCGACTTCTTAGAGTCATAGGCGAAATATGCTTGGCAATATTTATTAGTGTTATCACCGATAATCTTCACCGAGTTCTTGTTTGCTCCCACAGTACCATCGGCACCAAGTCCGTAGAACTTACCCTGGAACATGCCTGCACCACCGAGAGCCACTTCTTCCTTCAGCGGAAGTGAAGTGAATGTCACGTCATCGTTGATGCCGAGAGTGAAGTGGTCTTTAGGCATCGGCAATGCCAAATTCTCATATACTGATAGAATTTGTGCCGGCGTAGTGTCCTTAGAGCCAAGTCCGAAGCGTCCGCCCACTATTACCGGAGCATTCTCCTTGCCATAGAAGCATTCTTTTACGTCGAGATACAGAGGCTCGCCGTTTGCTCCCGGTTCTTTTGTGCGGTCGAGCACGGCAATGCGCTTTGCTGTTGCCGGAACGGCTGCAAGGAAGTGCTTTGCCGAGAACGGACGATATAGATGCACCGACACCAATCCCACTTTCTCGCCTTGAGCAGTGAGGTGGTCAATTGTTTCACGGATTGCCTCAGTAACCGAACGCAAAGCGATAATCAGACGGTAGGAAACGGCTGCGAAATAGAAGAAGAAAAGA
>NZ_NPJL01000070.1:0-4207 GCF_002251325.1 Prevotella sp. P4-67 | reverse complement strand
GGTCACAATAACTTTGCACGATGTTATGGGCGACAGCCGCAACACCGGCCTGCAACCCTATAAATACATAGGCAAAGAGCTCGACCGCACCCACGGACTGGACTGGTACGACCACGGTGCCCGCCACTACGACCCCGTGACGGGAAGATGGAACGTAATGGATGCCTTGGCGGAGAAATATTACCCATGGTCGCCATACGTGTCGTGTGGGGATGACCCAGTAAATGCGGTTGACCCGGATGGGAAAGAAGATTATAGGGTAAATAAGCAAGGACAATTTTATAAACAAAAAAGTATGTGGGAACAAATAAAATCCTTTTTTGGATGTAATACGAAAAAAGATAGAGTGTTTATGGAAGATACCGATGAATTACTTGCTGAGTTTGAAGAGGGAACTATTATGGAGTTAGAAAAACAGGACATTGAATTTCAAAATGGCACTATAACGCAGACTTCTATGCATATAAAAAACAGACACAACTCGGAGAAACTTTTTAGAATATTAGGTGAACGAACAGAGGTGGAATGGGCACAAATAGAAATGGCCCAAGGGGATAATATCATACTAACTGATAAAGACAAAAGAGAAGTTTCCTCATCTCTTTTGTTGATAGATGCTATTGGAAGGAAAGGAGGAAAAGTTGCCGCATTAAAACACACCCATAAACCAACGTTAGAAGAGAGAAATGGAAATATGGGGGATTTTATAGATATAGGGCCGAGTCCAGCAGACTTACAACACGCGTCGAATCGGCATGGAACTATTTTCGTCGTTTATAATTACTATACAAATACTAAACAATATTATAATGGGAAAGGTATTTATAAGCAAGTGCGTTTTCGCTAATTTCATATTAGTCTATATTACTTATGTTACCTCTTTTATTATTATGTGCCCTGTTGGGACAACTCTGCAGCGTTTTGAGATAATAGATGCGAAATTGGATTCTGTCACAGAATATGTAATAAACGATGTCTATCCCGTGGAAAGACAAAGGAGAGACAGCATGGTAATGGAACTTAATATCAAAAATGACACGATGGAGTTTGTATATTCTTTTCATGATGATATTAACGACATTAGGACGAGGTTTGTAGAAATAGCCCATAAGCGTGTGATAGGGTATATAAGCCATGGCTCCTTTGATATTCTCCTGATGTCGAATATAGATGATTGGTGCGATGTGGAGAAAAAACTGGGAACACTCATTAAGCCAGTAGAAGGAACAAAAAGGGTAGATTACCTCTATTATTCGGTCCCCCAATGGGGATGTGGAAAATACATTATGTACGAGCCATTGTGCTGGCATTTCAAGTATGCAAATGGTAAAGTAAGCCACCCTATTGGGCGCCTTGGGTTTTACTAAGACTATGTTTTGCATGATAGATAATTATACACTACATGGCTATCATAAACGTGTGCATATAGTTACTATGCGCATAGCCACAGAGCGCAGGGGAGGGTTCCTGCCCAGCGCCTACGCCTACAACCTGCGCTCGTGGGTCACACACATCAGCAGTCCGCTGTTCAGCCAGAGGCTGTCCTATGGAGAGCCCTCTGACGGGGGACAGCCGCGCTACGGCGGCGGGGTCTCGGCCATGGACTGGCAGGCGGCAGGCGACTCGCTACGCGGATACCGCTACCAGTACGACGCGTTAGGCAGGCTCGCCGCGGCCGATTATAGGGAGGGCGGCCTGCCCTCAGACCGATATGTCACGGAGTACAGCTACGACCTGATGGGCAACATCCTTACCTTGACTCGCAACGGCAAGGTTTATGATGAGATATATGGCGTCACCGATGACCTCACATATCAGTATGACGGCAACAGACTGATACGGGTCACCAATCATGCAGCCGACACTCCTGCTTACAAGGATGCCATGTATTATGCAGACGGAGCCGACCTTGATACAGAACGCACCTATGATGCCAATGGCAACATGACCAGCAATGCAGACAGCAGGATTACGCGCATCAGTTACGATGCGCTCAATATGCCATGCAGGATAGACTACATTGACGGCAGCCACATAGACTATACCTATGCTGCCGACGGAGTGAAGCAGCGCGTAGATTATTATCTCAACCCTTATACCAGTAGTTTGCCCGACGATGATTTGGGTACAGCCTGTGACAGTTCTCTGCTGGTCCATACCTGGCGCGAATATGCAGGCAACTGTGTATATGTCTGCGACACGCTCAGCATGATACTCATCAATGGAGGCTACATTACATTCGATTACACCACACATCAGCCCATCTATCACTACTATCTCAAGGACTATCTGGGCAACAACCGCATCACCGTCAGTCTTGCCGATGGCCACATAGAGGAGGTGAACCACTATTATCCATTCGGCGGGCTGATGGGCGACAGCCGCAATGCCACCACCCAACCCTACAAATACATAGGCAAAGAGTTCGACCGCCCCCACGGCCTCGACTGGTACGACCACGGTGCCCGCCACTACGACCCCGTCACGGGGAGGTGGAACGTAATGGATGCCTTGGCGGAGAAATATTACGCATGGTCGCCATACGTGTCGTGTGGGAATAATTCGATAAGCACCATTGACGATAATGGCATGGAATGGTATAGAGATATAGATAATACTATTCAGTACTCCCCGCAAGTTCATTCACAAAAAGACTTGAAGAAGAATCAGGTGTACATAGGGGCATATTTAACTACAGGGAAGGGTAAATCACTGGTAAGTTACCGTCGTGACGGCAGTATACTCTATGCCAATGAGACCAAAGCATATAACCGTATCTGGAATCAAGCCAGCGTACATTATCGAAGAATGGGAGAAAAGGGAGGAAGGGAAGTAGCTGCATTTATCCTTGTAGATAGTCGTGTACTGGTACTTCCAGATTATAAGAACACAAGTATGCAGTCTGAAATAGGAGACTATGGTTATCGAGTTGGACATGGAGTCATACGCAAAGGAAAGGAGAAGTTTAACATTTCAGCTCAGATTCATACTCACCAAGAGAGAATGAGCGATGAGCGTGCATCAGAAGCAGATGGTTTATTCTCAAAAAAGATGGGAGGACTACCTGTTCTTGTAATAGGAAAGGACAAGGTTACTCGTGGCTTCTATTATGACTTCAACGATGGAGGAAGTTTTGGATTCGGCAACGACCTTAAATTCCATGAATTAAATATATTATCATTATGGTTAAATCAACATCGAAGGTTTTTTTGCAAGTAAAGTGACATGCCTATTAGTAATTGGCTGCTTGTCCACACTCTCAGTAATTGGCTGCTTGTCCACACACTCTTTAGGCATGTCTACAGCCCCCATAGCATGTACGCCAGGAGAAGGTTTGGAAATAAAAGAGATTTTCTGTGATAGCTCTCTACGTGAAATTATCAAAACGTATACGGAAAGCCACTCCCGCTATGACACTTTTGTTGTTACCCGCCCCATCTTGATGAACTGGAATTATGATAAATATCCTTATATCTATAAGGGTCTTCTTGTCGGTCCTGGTTATCGTCCCCTGTATGACCGACGAACAAAGCATGATACTCTGAGAATCGGGAAGAAGGTGGTGCTGGCATTTGATTCACTAAGAGATTGCGAACGCTATTATAGGGAGGGTTTTCAGAATTATAAGAGGAAATATGCTAAAACTCAAGACACGTATATCTACAAAGGGGATATACAAGACAATGAGCTAAATAACTATCTCTACAGAGCTATTTATATAGACCGTAAAAATGGGAAATATGTAATAAGCCAAAAAATGGATACGATAATGGCATTTCCATTAAGATTAAGCAAGATACGTTTTCCTGACTTCGGCACCGATTCACCAAAAAGATCTTCGATAGATCCTTTCTAATTACAGTTCGAGGGACGATATGGTGTTCAAACAGGCGATTTATCCATGTTTAACCCAAATCGATCATTAGAACTTTTTAGAAGAGTGGATTTTGTTTTGGGTTAAAATGCGCGAAACAGGGGGCCATACATGAAGATGGCCATATACTTGACCACATCGGGCCTCGAGCAGGCTGCATCATACGATTTTCTCCCCCAGCCATCACTTTCCTGCCGATTTCCTTGGCGCGTGTGTACATTATTATTATATTTGCAATGTAAACATCTTAACCCCTGACCATGCGCCGCCAGATTGTCATAATGCTGTTGGGGCTCATGACCACTCTGAGCCTCCCTGCTTTCGCCATTGCCG
>NZ_NPJL01000007.1:0-1751 GCF_002251325.1 Prevotella sp. P4-67 | reverse complement strand
CCTAAAACAAAAGTGTATGAGAACAAAAGTAAAACGTGAAAGAGATCGTGTCCTAAATGAAGCGACAGGTCAGTATGAATGGGTATGGGTAGAATCCACTCGCTACATTCATGATGAAGAAGATCGAGTACTTGCTGCACTTGATTTCCTTAAAGGCGAGAATACGCCTGAGGAATTAGTTGAGAAACATCATATTTCCAACATTCAGGTGCTGTTTTCTTGGGTAGGTCGTTATCTTTCTGAAAATCGTTTAGTATCTTTGCAGGAGAACAACGATGACACTATGGCAAACAAAAGTAAAGACGAGCAGATCAGAGAATTGAAAGCAGAGCTCAAGAAAGCAAGAAAAGAGGCAGAACTAGAGAAACTACGTGCCCATGCCTACGACACAATGATTAACCTTGCAGAAGAACGATTCAATATTCCAATAAGAAAAAAATCTGGCACCAAACAGTAAGTCTGCTCCGCGAAGAGTCTTCACCAGCATCGATGAATACCCTTTGCAGGCTGTTTGGTTATAGCAGACAGTCGTTCTACAACCGTGAAGATCCAGACAATGACTTTGTCGATAATGCCTTAGAAACCATGATCGTGGAGAAGGCCAGAGAATACCGTAAGGATAACCCTGGACTTGGTTGTGCCAAACTATACCTCATCGTCAAACGCTTGTTTGAATCCACTGATCGTATGCCTGGACGAGATGCGTTCATAGAATTGCTCCGTGCCAATGGATTGATGGTGCAGTTGAAAAGACGTCGTCACTACAAGACAACTGACTCCAGTCATCATTACCACAAGTATGACAACTTGATAAAGGATGTGGTTCCCATGCGACCTAACGAAATATGGGTCAGTGACATAACGTACATAGAAACAACTGAGGGTGTGTGTTACTTGTCGCTTATCACGGATGCCTATTCTCATAAGATTGTGGGATGGGCAGTAGGACCGACCTTGGAAACCATATACCCATTGGAGGCACTGCGTATGGCACTGGCAACAATTGACGATGAAACAGCATCCCGTCTCATCCATCATTCTGATAGAGGAAGCCAGTACTGTAGTGCTGCATACGTTAAGGAGCTAAAGGCACATAATATAATGATAAGCATGACCCAAAGCGGTGATCCTCTCGAAAATGCCATTGCAGAACGCGCCAATGGCATCATCAAAACAGAATGGCTCTACAAGATGAGCATACCGTCAATAGAGAATTGTAAGGAAGAACTGACTCGTATCATACGTTTCTATAATACAGAACGTCCGCATATGAGCATTGGATACAAGACTCCCGAAACGGTACATACAGAAGTTGGAGAACAAAAAAGGTGTTGGTGCAATCCATGGAACAGACCTGCTACCACAGGCAGCTGATAGGTTTTTCTTAGCCATACAGCATCTCCTAAAATAATGGGCGCTGCCCCGAAAGACAACGCCCATACCACTATTTCAGTGTGATGCAGAAACCTATTGCTGGCGAGTTGCTCCTCAGCAGAGCTCGCTTCCTCTTCGGCTTCTGACAGCAAAATTACGAAATATTTTTATTTCTTGCACTAATCAAAGGAATAATCATTAACTTTGCAATTGGAATGCGAGAAGGTAGTAAAGCAAATCAGTTTACTGATGAAATCTTGTAAAACAAATCAGTTCAACTAACAGAACTTGTAAAGTAAAACAGAGAACTGAATAAAAGTAGTAAACCTAATTAGTTAATCGCATCCAATTCTGTCAACTAATTTTAGGAATAGTCA